>JAWXTS010000007.1:0-40615 GCA_044433305.1 Rikenellaceae bacterium
AGGCATTCCCAATGGCATACAGCGAAAACTGCACAGAGTTTATTGAAACGGAAATTGAACGTACAGAGAGCACTATCACAAGCACCGAGAACACCATCTTCAAGTGGATTCCGATACTAATCATAGCCGCAGCCCTGCTCATAATATTCGTCGACAAACCAATGTGGCGAGCCGCCTGCGTAACCACAATCGCTTTTTTAATAACCCTATTAGTTGTCGACAGCAACTCCCACGCCCGAATCGTGGAGTATGACAAGGCTTTGAATGAGGCACGAAGTACAGCAGAATCAAATAAATTCTAATGCACCCCAAGTTACTCCTTCAGACAGCCAATCGGAACTATATATATTCCATCAGTTCTGCAATAAGCATAGTCTCCCGTTGCTGTAAGTATTATCTTGAAGCTCGGATCTTTCATCTTTGAGGTGTCGATTTTTTTCCCAATTATTCCATTTGGCGCAAAATCATTATCGAGTTTGACAGCCATAATACACTTAACTTTCTATTTGTGCCAACGATTCAAAAATAATCACTAACTTTACGCTATGGCAGAGAGAGAATGCTGTGAGACGAGATTTCTCTGAAGCTATTAGAATGATAAAAATTTAAAACTGATTATTTTTATATGCAAGTATTATTATTAGGAGGCACAGGAGCTATGGGAAGCTACCTTAGTGAAATCTTATCTGATAAAGGAATAGACACGTATATCACATCACGACATAAAAGATCAAATAAAAATAATATCACTTACATTCAAGGGGATGCAAAAAATATTGAATTTATAGGTAATCTTTTAACAAATAAGTGGGATGCGATTGTAGACTTTATGGTTTACGACACTGCCACTTTTGAAAGCAGAGCTAATCTTTTATTAGATTCTACAAATCAATATATCTACCTTAGCTCAAGTCGAGTATATGCAGAATCAAAAGATAAAATAACAGAAGAATCACCTCGTTTATTGGATGTATGCAAAGACGAAACATATCTTTCAACAGACGAATATGCTCTGACTAAGGCTAGACAAGAGAATGTTTTACAAGAATCAAAGAAAAAGAATTGGACTATCATTAGACCATACATCACGTATGGTAAAGAGCGGTTGCAGTTAGGCAATTTGGAAAAAGAGTATTGGTTATACAGCGCTTTGAATGGCAGAGCTATAATATTCAATAAAGAGATTGCAGCAAAAACAACCACGCTAACCAATGGTTACGATGTTGCACGAGCAATAACAGCACTGATTGGTAATACAAAAGCATATGGCGAGGTTTTTCATATAACAAATCCCAAGTCCGCTACTTGGGATAAAGTATTAGATATCTATCTAGATACTCTCGAAAAGCATTGTGGCAAAAGACCTAAGGTGCGATTCACGTCACTACCTAAATTTATATCATGCTTTCCAGCACTATATCAAATACAATATGACAGATTATATAATCGAGAGTTTGACAATTCAAAGATAGGTCAATATATTGACATCAATACATTTGTCGATATCGAAGATGGCTTAGAAAGCACACTTACTCAGTTTATTAGAGACCCTAAGTTCAAAATCATGAATCATTTTACAATAGCAAAGGCGAATATTTATGCGGGGGTGGTAAATTTTTATCATTATAAAACAATCTTCATATGGTTTCTTAAAAGAATTGTGAAAAAGATATTGAGAATGAAATGACCGAAAAAGAGAAAATGATAAGCGGCCAGATGTATAATGCTGGCGACGCCGAACTTGGAAAAGACAGAGACCGTTGCGGCGACCTCTGCCACGACTATAACCAAATAAAAACTTCGCAAACAGAGCAGTGTGCTGCGGTAATGCGTCAGCTTCTGGGCGGCTGTGGCGAAAAGTTTATCTTAAGGCCAAACGTATGGTTCGACTACGGTTACAACATCACCATAGGCGAGAACTTTTATTCCAACTATAACCTTGTGATTCTAGACTGCGCGAAGGTCACCTTTGGCGACAATGTTTTCATCGCCCCAAACTGCGGCTTCTACACCGCCACCCATCCGACCGATGCCGAGCAGCGCAACGCTGATTTGGAGTATGCCCTGCCTATTACTGTGGGCAACAACGTCTGGATAGGCGCAGGCGTAACGGTCTTACCTGGGGTCGAGATTGGCGACAACTGTGTAATCGGAGCAGGCAGCGTAGTGGTGAAATCAATCCCCGAAAACTCCATCGCTGTGGGGAATCCATGCAAGGTTATTAGGAGTGTTTAACGCAGTAATCGTAACTTGCCGATACATAACGTTGTCTACTTAACATGTTGGCAAACAGGATTTTGTGGGGTTATAACCCCTACTCCTCAAACGCAGCAGCTCGAACAGCGACATTCTCGCGCAGAGACTCCTTGTATAGCTCCAACTCTTGCAGGTGGTAGTTGCCAATGCTGAATAGGTCAGCAAGGTCTGGATAATAGAGAGCTTCGCTATCCAATCCATCGACAATAAGCACGTGATATTCGGTGTCGACCGTGACTGTTACGCTCTCATTAAGGCTCGCCACAGTGCCATCTGTCGCCCAATTCACGGGGTTAATACATATCTTCGAGTCGGAGATTAGCGGGTTGATTGCATCGACTGTGGCCACGGAACTGTAACAGATTGTGACACCTGTGTCGTCCACACACGTTGCCGCTACGATATTGCCACTCAGAAGGTCGTCCTCAGTCACTTTGTAGCCTATTACATAAGCCGCAACCAACCTTGCACGCTCCTCTGCGGTGAGGCTTTTCGTAAGTTCCACGACCGCTTTTCCGCCTTGGCTAAAGCCTGCAATGATGAATGGGCGGTCGCTGTTTTTGGTCTCTATAAAGTTGTCGAAAGCAGCCTCGACATCCGCCATTGCAGCAGGGAAAAGCTCGTCCACAGCATCCTCGCCATCCATCCAGACATTGAGGGTGATTTGTCGGTAGTATGGGGAGTAGAAGTTTGCCTCGGTGCCAAAAATCTCCTCTGCCAACTCGTAAGAGTAGAGCTGTGCGGCACGTTGTTCTTCATTGTAAACATCGCCGTAGTGGTAAGTTACGCCATCGCTATCCGTCCAATCAAAGACGCAAGTGGGTAGGATATAGAATACATCGACCGCCTGAGACGGCTCGCCCTCGACATTGGTATACCAACATTCAGAGCTGGTATAATCAGGGGCTTCTAGCATAGTCTCAGAGCCACTGTAAACTGATTTACAGCACGCCACAGCGAGCAGCGCCAATAGGTATAGGGTTATTTTTTTCATCGGTTATCCAATTACAGTTGCAACAATATTTCGCGCTCCACCTCGGTTACGAAACTCGCACAGATATATCCCCTGCCAGATACCCATGTTGAGTCTGCCGCCAGTGATGGGGATGCTCAGGCTTGCGCCTACAAGTGAAGATTTTGCATGAGCTGGCATATCGTCGGCACCCTCCAAAGTGTGGGTGTAGTAGCTCTCACGCTCCTTTACTAAGCGGTCGAAGATTGCCCCCATATCGGTCTGCACATCGGGGTCGGCGTTCTCGTTGATGGTCAGCCCTGCCGAGGTGTGACAGATAAAAAGGTTCAACAAACCAACCCTTGGAAGGGGTGGCAGGTTGCGCACAATCTCGTCTGTTATGAGGTGAAAACCTCTCGAACGTGCTCTTAATGTAAACTCTGTTTGTTGTATCATATCATTTTAGGCTCAAAAAGTAGATATACAAATACACTTTTATAAAAACTAAAAGAGGAGCCAGCCTTTATAAGGGCTGATACTCCTCAGAGCAACCTCCACTATTCATCGCTAATAATGGAGGTTAGGTTTATTTTATACCTCTAAAGGGCAATTATCTATTATGAATCGCCTAGAATCCCCAAGAAAGACCCAAAGAGAAGATGTTAGCTACGGCACGATATGTACCAGAAAGATCGCTGTAACTACTTGTACGATCATATGATGCAGGAACAAGGTAAGCGTAAGCAAGGTCGATTGAGAAGCTTGAACATGGGCGTAGGCTCACTCCGCAAGTGTAACCAAGTTTATCCATCGAAGGAGTCTCAGGAGTGAAATATTCATCTTGCACAGGGCTTTGGTCGAAGTAGATACCTGCACGTGCTGTAAGCCAATCTAAGGCATCGTATTGAGCTCCTAAGCGATAGATCATAGTGTTGCTGTAATCTTTTTGGGCTGAGCTTGGCTCTAAGCCCTCTACGTCCCAATCAAACTCCAACTCCTCGTAGGTGCTCCAACCAACTCTTTGAACCTCTGCCGAGATTGTCCAAGCCTTTGTAGGGTGGTATGTAACACCCGCGCTAAGGGTTGATGGCATAGGTAGCTCAGCTGAGAAGTTATTGCTCTCCATAAACGAGTAGTAATCTTTGACAGCATCCAGATCGAAGTCTAGCGAAGTAGTACCCTCGCTAACGGCCATCTTCATCTTTGAGCGATATGATGCACCAATGCTCCAGCTTTTGTTGATGTCATAAAAAAGACCTACGTTTATGCCATACGCAATGGCTGCATCACCCGAAAGAGTTGCGTTGCAGGTGCCATAAGTGGCCGTTGCAGCTTGGCTAACCATAGATTTTGACAAATCAAATGAGCCCCACGAAATCATCAAGCCAGCACCAACAGAAAGTTTATCACAGAAGAAATTGTATGATATAGTTGGTTGAATGTTATATGCAGATAGAGAGATGTTTTGCACCTCGCTCATACCTATCCAGTCATCACCCCAGTTCATCGATGAACCATAAGGAGTGTTGAATACCAAGCCCACAGCCAAGTCATCGGTAATCTTGTAGTTAGCAGTAAGTGATATAGGAGTCGAAAGCTTGTTATCTGACTCGGCATAGTTGCCATCGTTCTTATATGTTACAAATGCACTAACGCCAGTTACAGAAGCAGAGATAGTGAATCTCTCTTGTTGGAAGGCTGCTGCTGCAGGGTTGAACCATACTGACTCCGAATCTAGTTTTTGAGAGACGCCAGTGTGGGCCATTCCCAACTGCTTAGCACTAAGGCTATTTACTTGATAACCCTCTGCTAAGGCAGATGTTGTAACTACTGCCGCTAGGGCCAAAAGGATAATTTTTTTCATAGTTTGTTTTAGTTAGTTAACTTTATTTTCAAACAAGTAAACATCTACTTACTTGACAAGAAATCAGCGCAAAAATAAGATAAATAAACTAAATATCACTAATTTTAACAACTAAATCACCCCCACATCTGTTCATTACACTAGATATTTGCACTTTTTGGGCCATGTCAGAGGGCGTATCAACCCTGCCCGATGGGTAATAGATTACGTAGTATATCGTCCGCACCCTATAAGGTGTAGGTCTTTTATAGAAAATAAAATAGGAGAAGATTTCAACATACTCGCCAGTGCCTCGATTGTTATAGATTCCAAGTACCGTATCCATCCTCTCCATTAGGTTTTTGATCATTCGCAATCATTAAAACCTACCAAAAAAGAATGGCACGAACTTAACATATCCACCGTAGAGGTACTGGTATACCCATGAAGCAAGACAAGCAAGCTCGCACCATAAGGATACAGTACGAGCGTTGCACATAGTCTCTAAGCTTCATTAAAAAATTACCAGTTTTCTACAGCTAGATCTTACGCGAACGCAAATAATATTTTAAACTTCGGAGCACCTCCGAGGAATTTCTTGATACAAAGATAGAAAAAACAAACTTCTATTCCAAATATAGCAGCAGACGTACATTTTGCTCTACTTCTTTGTTATTCTACCATAAATCGCGATATACTCTCACCTACAAGTAAAACTCCGCTGGCTCTTTGCGAGGCTCTGAGTAGGCACCGACAAACTTCTTCTCGGCCATTTTGTAGAGCAGACCACCCCACTCTCGTGCGTCGTAAGGGCATACCGCAATGCAGTGGGCGCACTTGATACACTTGTCGCTATCGGTCGATGGCTTGGGTGAGCCGATTGCTCCAACGGGGCACGCAGCAGCACAGATTCCGCAAATGTTTTTATCCTTCTTCACCGCCTTTATGCACTTGCTTTTATTTGTACTTGGAACCAATGGGTTACTTCCCGGTATTTTATACGGGTTGTTGCCAGGGACTTGCAAAGGCTCTGCGGTCGGCATAATAAGAGCCGCCTTAGCCCCAAACCCCTTAGCCTTCTGAACATCACTCTCATCAGGACGCTCGGCCGCCACCTTAGGGAATATCGAGTGCTCGGCAACAAATGCCCCTGCTGCAACGGGAACAAAACCACACTCCGTAGCAATATCCCTTAGCTCCAAGAGCGCATCATCAAACTCACGATTGCCATATACAGCTACGAGAACAGCCCTCGTCTTATCGCCTCGGAACTTGCGTATCTGCTCCGCCGCAATGGCAGGCACACGCCCAGCATAGACAGGAATCGCAAAAATTGCCATATCCTCTTTAGCGATAGTGGTCGCCTGAGCATTCATCTTAATAAGCGGAAAATCCACCGCCTCAACATTAGCCACAACCGAAGCCACGCCCTCAGCAATCGCCTCTACAACTCTCTTCGTCGTGCCCGCAGCACTGAAATATATCAGGTTTAGTTTCATAAGTTTACATGTTTTTCTGATGCCTTATGGCATTCTATATAGTTATTTAACAAAGGTAGCTTTTTTTTGCATATAACCCGAGAACAATACACAAGTGTTTACGCGACCGCAAACAATATTTGGGGCTGGTGGCGCGACACAGAAATCGCAAGAGCACAACCATTCTAAACTGCTTAGAACATTATTTTTGCAACCGAGATAATGATTGTAAGGGATATTGCGGTTCTAATTAGGTAGATTATAAATAGGTCCTTGATGTTGAGTGGTATCGACGACTTGAGAATCACTGCTCCTGTCTCTGTGAGGTAAAGCAGCTGGCTGACGCTCAGTGTTCCTATTATGAACTTCGTAACGGGTGCTATATCTGCTCCAGAGACCATAATCGAGGGAATAAACATATCGGTAAACCCAACCAATACCGCGGGAGCTGCATGGGCTGCATTAGGAATCTGCAATAGATTGAACAACCACTCTATGGGTGCTGCGACAATCGAAAATACAGGAGTGAAGTTTGCGACAATCAAAGCCAAAGTACCCCACGCCATGCAGAGCGGCAGCAGCGCAAAGTAAAGATCAATCGTGAACTTGATACCATTTTTGATAATCATAGCTAGTGATGGTGCGCTTTCGGCTCGCTTGATTGCACAAGAGACTGCATGTTTGTATATATTACCCTCACTGTGAGGCACCTCTCTCTTGTGTTCAATGCCGTTATATGTTGTGTTTGGAATCTTCGATACAGGGAATATGCGAGGGATAATCATTGCGCATGCCAACGAAGCTAAGCATACAGTGCCATAGAATGGCACAAAGATAGGCATCATGTTAAGCTGGTCGGCAATGACCGTTGAGAATGGCAGCGAGACTAGCGAGAAACACACCGAGATTATAGCAGCTTCCCTTGAGGTGTAGAATCCAGCACGATATTGTGTATCTGTAATCATCACGCCCAGAGTACCATCGCCTAGCCATGAGGATATGGCGTCGATGGCCGAGCGACCCGGAACCCTAAAGAATCGATACATGTACTTAGATATTATTGTGCCGAAGAAGTCCATAAGTCCAAAGTCTATCACAAGAGGCAGCAGGTAACCTGTAACGAAGAATATACCCAACAGGCTAGGTATCAGTGTAATCATCGAGCCGCCTGTGTCGGGCGATATGATTATCTCGGGGCCAAACCCAAAGACTACCATCGTAGTGAACATGCCACCCAGAAGTCGGCATATCAGCCAGAATGGCGACACCTCAAATATGCTACGCAGGAATTGATTCTTAAAGTGGCAGAATTTGGCTATGAGCGAAATCAGGGCTGACGAGCCGATGACCACAAACGAGAGTATCATCAAGTAGTCAGATAGCACAATCTTGAATATGTCGATTAATGCCCCCACCCCGATGTTGACTGGCGATATTCCCTCGAAAGGAATAATTTTACCATAAGGCAGTGGTACGACAAAAAAGAATAGTCCGAATAGTGAAGGAAGTATAAATTTAAGCAATTTAGCTCTCTGACTCATGGTGTGTTTTTTAGTTTTATATATCTCGGCTGCAAAGATACAAAAAACAAGTAAATAACGACACCCTCCTTGATGGTCAATAATGACAAAGCGTTGAAGGTAGCATGGAATGAAAAGGGAGCGAATTTCTGGCAAAAGACAAGTGTCTTATATTTGCATGGTGTTAACTGTGGTCGCTTTCGGTGGGCTAATCTAGTACCGTATCCATCCTCTCCCTTAGGGTTTTGATTGTTCGTGAATCATTAAATCCTAAGCAAAGAATGGCACGGACTTAACTAAATCCGTACAAGAGGCACTGGTATACCCAAACAAACAGACCAGCAAGCCCGCACCATAGGCACGGGCGTTGCACTTAAGTCTCTTGTTTGTTTTGAAAAGTACCAGTTTTCTTGTACAAGATCTTACGCGAACGCAAATAATATTTTAGGCTCGGACACTACCGAGCGATGTTTCATAACACAAAGATAGAAAAATATTTTGTAACTTTACCTCGAACAAAACAATAATATCTAAGCAGCACTTATAAAAAAACACTGTGAATATTCTTGACATAGTCTCACAGGGACAGACAAAAAGATTCTCTCATCAAAACTATTTATCGTGGCATAGATTTTATTTATATCTATTTCAATAGCTAATTAAGTATTATACTCAATATATACATTAACTTTACATAAAAATAATTTCTCGATAGATTCGTTTAACTAATCAAGAAGAAAACAAAAATAAAATGTCAAAACAAAAATTCGCATTGGTTACTGGAAGTAGTATGGGATTAGGCCGCTCTCTCGCTCTAGAGTTAGCTTCTCGTGGGCACAACCTTATTCTTACTTCTTTGCCATCAGAAGACTTGGCAGATGTCATTAAAGAGTGTAAGAACCATAATGTCAACTGCATAGGCTACGAAGTAAACCTCTCTCGCAAAGATGAGTTAATGGAGTTTATAGCCAATATAAATTCTAAGTACGAGATATTTATTCTAATAAATAATGCAGGCATAGGTGGTAGCAATAGTTTTGACGAGGCGTCAATCAACTATATAGAAGATATTATCAATTTGAATGTAATGGCAACAACAATGCTCACACACCAACTTTTGCCAAATCTAAAAAGGCAAGAAAAAGCATATATTCTTAATATCTCATCCATGGCATCACTTATCCCTAGTGGATATAAGACCATCTACCCAGCATCTAAAGCATTTATTCGCCATTTCTCGTTGGGACTGAGCGAGGAGTTGCGAGACACTAACATCAATGTCTGTGTCGCTATTCTTGGCCCAATGGCTACAAGCAGAGAAGTATCCGATAGAATCAACTCTCAAGGCATATTAGGTAAATTACTAACTGCGCCAGTAGAGAAAGTCGCAAGAAAGTCCATTGCTCGTCTTCTACGCGGCAAGCATGAAGTTGTTGTTGGGTTTAGTAACGCTCTATCTAAACTTATAATAGAGCCCCTATTCGTCAAGATTATAACACACACTGTGACAAAACGAGTTAAGAATAACGAAATTCCGTAGTATGCGAGTCTTAATTACAGGAGCTAACGGCATGTTGGCAACAAATATCATAGAGGAGCTGATTGCTCAAGGATATAGCGTTCGTGGAATTTTACGAAATAAGTCGAGATATAAGGGCATAATAAACCATAACCTTGAACTTATAGAGGGAGACTTTTGCAATCTTGGCACAATAGAACAAGCTATTACTGACTGTAATTATGTAATCCACACTGCGGCCATTACAGCCCAGAATATCCATAGTTATAAGACATACAAGAGAGTCAATGTAGATGCAACAGAGCAACTTTTGCAGGTTGCCATTGCTGCAAAAGTATCGAGATTCTTATATGTCAGCACAGCTAATACCATTGGTTTTGGCACACCTCAATCACCATCTGATGAAAGTAAACCTATGGTCGAGCAGTTTACAAAATCTATGTATGCAAGGAGTAAAAAAGAGGCCGAAGATATTGTGCTCAGCTATAAGGATTCTATTGATGTAATTGTCGCAAACCCAACATTAATGATTGGACGATATGGCTCAGCCTCAGGATCAAACAGAATCCTAAAGATGATTAGAAGGATAGTTATTATTCCTAACGGAGGCAAGAACTTCATAGATGTTATTGAAGCATCTAGGGCTTGTGTAGCAGCACTCCAGCGCGGTAGGAATGGCGAAAAATATCTAATATGTGGCGAGAATATGAGCTACAAGGAGTTTTTCAACCTCTTTACAAGGGTGCAAAACATTATCACTCTACCCAATATCATTATACATATAATCGGTATCTTGGGTGATTCACTAAGATTCTTTGGTATTAATGTTGATTTCTCGTTAACCAATATGAAAATGCTTTCGACAAGGGTTTGTTATAGCAACAAGAAACTAAGAACAGAACTTGGGTATAATGCCAAACAACTAATAGATAGCGACATTGCCAAATATTCATAAATGATTGATTTTTAAGGCTTTTTCAATATAATGACAAAAAAAATATGAGGCGACTTGTTAATCCCCTCATATTCAATTATAAAGCTTCTATCTCAAAACCCAAAGGCCGAACAGCATTATAAACAGCCTCCTTCGAGACACTGCCCTCGAGCTCGACTACTCCGCTCGATAGCTCGATGCTCACCGAAGTGACACCCTCCAAAGCGGCAACAGCCTTCTCGACGTTAGCCTTGCAATGGTTACAGCGCATGCCCTTAACCATGAATTTCTGGTTTACAACCACCTCTTCAATATCATGAGAGTGACTATGGCCATGACGTAATTTCATAACGTAGGCGTTAACCAGCAATGCAACGAACAGAACAGTCGATGCTATATGCCACCAAACAGCACCACCCTCACCGTGAGAGCACGAACCCATAGCGGTCAATCTAGAAGTAAACCATTCTACTGGCAGCGCGAAATCAATAAGCACCGCAAAACATATCGCGCCCAAGATGATACTCAAAAGATACAACACGGTAGTGCGTACTCCCAGCACCTTCTTAACCACAGCCAGTGCAGCTACGTTTGTTGCTGGACCCGCCATCAGAAAGACGAGAGCTGCCCCTGGCGATATACCCATCATCAGCAGCGATAGAGCTATGGGAATAGAACCCGTAGAACAGATATACATAGGAACAGAAAGCAGCAATACAACCAGAATATTAAGCACATAGTGATCGCTAAGCACCTCAAAAATGCTCGATGGCACAAATGCCGTAATAGCCGCAGCAATAACAAGGCCAACAGTGAGCCATCCTCCAAGGTCCTGCAACATATCTACAAAGCCATATTTAAACACATCGACAAAGGTCAACTTCTTGCCTCTAGAGGTCGAGCAACTTGTGCTTTGAGGCTGTATCCCCACGTTCTCAACATAAGAGAACTTATCTACAAACAGTCCACCCACAACACCCACGACAAGCGCAACAATAGGTCGTATAATAGCAAACGGAAGGCCAAGTACTCCATAGGTAGCCAAGATAGAATCTACGCCCGTTTGTGGTGTGGCAATCAGGAAAGATACTGTTGCGCCATCTGACGCGCCCTCTTTTTTGAGCGACATGGCCGTAGGGATAACTCCGCACGAGCATAGCGGTAGCGGCACACCAAAAAGGGCCGACAAAAACACAGATTTAAAGCCTTTCTTTGAGAGATATTTACTAAATGCTACTTTGGGTATATAGACGTGAAAAAGTCCTGCAATAAGAAAACCTAACAACAAATAAGGCGACATTGCATTTAGTATACCAAGCAGCTCGTTAAGATATGCCATAATTTAGTTTGGGTTGGTTAATTCTACAAAGATAGCCATTTTTAGCCTATATAGTATCCCATGCCCCTTACTTTTTAAAACACCCCACCCCAAAAGATTACAATTAACAACATAAAAAAATAAGCGACCTTTCTTATAAGTCGCTTATTAATAATATTTGGTTTACTATTGCAAGAGGTCGTCAATAATTTTGTCAATATTTTTTTCTCCTATTATATCTTCAACCATCTCCCGAAATGCCCCTTCACCACCTGCTTTAGTTGTGACCTTAGACACCACTGACTTAATGTATCGTGGCGCATTCTGTGGTGCATAACTATAACCCACAGCCTTTAATACCTTAATATCGTTTAGGTCATCTCCTATGTAAGCCACCTCAGATAGGCTAATACCAAGTTCATTACACAACATCTCAAGAGTAGCTAGCTTATTCTTAACACCTTGATAGAGATATGTAACCTTTAATTTATTTGCTCTATTTTCTACTATTTGTGTATGCTCACCTGTAATTATGGCCGTTGGAATATTTAGCATTTGACAAAATAGAATCCCTGCACTGTCATACGTATGAAATTTCTTCAGTTCCTCACCATCTTGTCCATAGTACATTCCTCCATCTGTCCATACCCCATCTATGTCTGTTACCACCAGTTCAGGTAATATTTGCCTATTATCGCTCATCAACTATAATATCTTTACTATAAATTATTTCGTTCACATCTATGTCACATTTCAGCCTCGAACCCACAACGCTATCCTTGTCCGACCATTTATAACCGTCTCCCGGACTCAGCATATGAATATCTGTTTCTTTAATGATGTCTCCTCTAAAAAGTTTTCGCGTAGTTGCAATGGAACGTTCCAATTTTAACTTTGCGCCACAAACATCTGGACACAGTGATAGCTCCTTATCTCCCAACCATCGTTCAGTTAACCTAATATCACGAATCATTTTATAAACACCATCTGGACCTAAAGACCCTGCCTGATCTGTTCCCTTCATCTTACGGTCTATGGTTATGTGTTTTTCTATAATCTCTGCTCCTAGACCTATCGCAACCAACGGTGCAGTGATTCCAATAGTATGATCCGAGAATCCCACCTTGTATTGAGGGTAATTCTCTTTCAAGTAGGTTATTGCTCTTAGATTTAAGTTATTGGGGTGTGTTGGATATTGAGATACACAGTGTAGGATGGAGATTTCATTATGTGATTTCGTTATCACATCCAAAGCTTGATCTAGCTCCTCTTTACCTGCCATTCCTGTGGATAAGATTATAGGAATCTTTGTCTCAGCAAGAGCCTCAATTAGAGGTATATTCGTTAAATCTCTACTTGCAACTTTGAGATAGTTAGGAGTAAATAGCTTGAGCAGTGAAAGACATTTCTTAGAGCACAAAGTCTCAATAAAATCTAGGCCTTTCTTCTTGGCATATTTATATATCTGATAATGATCTTCATCGCTCAGCTCCAGATAGTTTCTATGTTCACCATATGTTTTACCAAAGGAGTTGGGCGTATCATACGACGAACTTATCTGCGAGGCACTTAACTCCTCACTAAGATCCCTCTTAGTCATCTTAACAGCATCCATAGGAGTAATATTAAGATTAAACACATCTTCATATATAGGGCGTGAAATTAGCTCAATAATTAATTTTGCTATATCCACCGACCCATTATGATTCTGCCCTATCTCTCCTATAATATACGTTTTATCCATCGATTCTAAGTTTGACTTTATATTCTATACTATTCATAAGCTCTAAATAATCTTTGAATATAATACTTGTGTTTTCAGGCAATTTGACAATTTTATTATCATCCATTATATCCTCAAGATCTATATTTTTTATTATGTCATCGAAGGTGATAGTTGTAATCTCATCCTTCCCTATCCTATCAATCAGATTCTCTACCCTCTTATAATCAGCTAAATAGTCTATTGATAAATTTACTAAGCTTACACGTTTATCAAACGGACAAAAGTCAATACATCCCTTTTGGGCCGATGGATCGTTTAGAACAAACCACGATAAATATTCAGAGTTCAAGGGGTTGTCCATATTCAGGTATAGATTCCATAAATACTTCACTGAAAATAATTCTGCTGAAGTCCCAAATGGCACATTATTAGATCTAACATAATCCAAATCATTTTCTTGATACAGCTCAACCATTCTATCTATCATAGATGGGTCAGTCATTGGATTATCTCCTGTAACTCTAATGACTGCACCCAGCTGATATTTTCGGGCAAAGCTAAGTAGTCTATCTATAACAGATATAGCATGCCCTCTAAATACCTTATCCTCAGAAAACACTTTTGCTAATTTATCATCCTCAGAAATGTTAGAAGTAGCTAATTTAATGACATTAACATTATTGCAACTTTGCATCCTATCAAATAATGCCTCTATCATAGATGGGTAATTATGTAGAGGAAGTAGAACTTTCTGTTTAAGACGTTGGGACTTTAGCCTTGCAATAATACCGATACCTACATTCTTATTTGAATATTGCCCAAATTCATGTGTCAAGTAGTCAGCACTATTGTTAGAACGTAAAAAATCTGCACCATTATCTATACTCTTCTTGAAGATTACATCCCTATATTGTAACTCATTTATTGATGGATGCTTTACACTCTTACCTAGTGCCAGCGCATAGTGTTTGATATTATTAACCATCATCTTAAATTCCAAAGGATATAAAGATACTTGCCAATCAAAATGCCTATTACTACGAGTCAGAGTTATGTGTTTTTCAATATAGTCATACCCCTTAGCCATAATCATCAACGGCATTTCCACAGTGGTCAGCGTGTGATCTGCAAACCCATACTTACAATTTGGGAAGTCACGTCTAAGACTTTCTATAACATCCAGATTGCTATCTTCTATATCTGTGGGATAATTTGAGAACCCATGAAATAAAACCTCTACCTGAGTACCTACTATCGAAAATGCTAGCTCTAAATCTTGATAAGTAGCACACTGAGATTCTAACACTAGCCTACAATCTTTATGCTGGCTTATTAAAGCTAGCAGGTTAATATTAGTAATATCTGTCGAGTGTATTTTTATATATCGAAAGCCATAGTTATAACATAACTCAAAGGAGTTATCATCTAAAACACATGGAAGTAGCTCAAGCTCTATAAGCTTGCAATAATCAAATAATTCTATCCACTCGTTAGGCTTAAAATAATTGTTATGATATATATCATATTTATCGTAGTTTTTCTCACAAAAACGATCAGGATTCATAATCTGCACAGTGAAATAATCGCACCCTGCACCCTTAGACTCTGTGGCCAGTTCCTTTAGGTACTGCATATTTCCATTGTGATTAAAAGCACTTTCTGCTATTATCTTCATATTCATCTATTTTTTAAATTTGACAATACGCCTCTTTACACTAATATACAGTCGATAAAACTTAAGGTATAACATATAGCGTCTAACCTTTCGTTTATAGGTGGTATCTGTACAGCTGATAAGTTGGTCATCATCTCTTATGATGCTCTCGACTATGGCAACAACATCTGTCCTTGTTACTCTTTGGTCTGAGGCGTGCACACTGTCGCCACGCAAGATTAGGTTATCACCATCAATCTTTACCAGACGATGTAGTAAGTAGCTGCCATTATACTTAAACAGCAGAATGGCTCCCACAAACAATTCATAGGAATCAACGTTTATGAGCACCACCCTATCTTGGTATTCCCTCAAGGTTGGATACATACTCACCCCCTTTATGGGCAGCTCGACCCTCTGAGAGGCACCAACCAGCTGAACTATATAGTCGAAAAAGATATTATTCTGGATGATTATTTTTGCCATATAGCTCACTAAAAGTTGTTTGCACTGCATCCTGTTCCTTGGTGCATCGCAGGGTATAAGTTGCCGCTAGAGGGATAATATCGGATGTAAACCTGATTAGCTTATTATTCAACACCTGGTCATAAGCAAACATGGGAGGTAGTGATGGGTATAATGCTGCAAAAGAATGTATAGTATCGTTCTGCTCGATAATGCTTTGCTCAAACTTGACCACACGAACAAAGGCCTTCGCTCTGTAATGCTCATTGATATAGCATGGTGTTTTTCCGCTCCATGGCGAACCATAAACCATCAAATCTCCATTGACTATCCTAAGTATCGGGCTGTCATCATTCAACAAGCTAGTGGCTTTGATATGCTCCAACCACAACCTCGACTGGGTGCTTTTGCCTGCTGACGACTCACCCAAAAACAAAATTGCATCTCCCTGATAAACAACCACAGACGAGTGAATCGGAACAACGCCGTGATTTATGGCCACGAGCGAGAAAGCTACCCAAAGCATAAATTGCAGCTTTTGTCTGTTCTCACAAGATTCTATCATCACCGTGTTAGAATCCTGATCATATCTTAGCGAGGTGGTGCGATTATCTTTTTCAACTAGGCGAAAGATATAGCCCTTGTCATAGCGCGAAAAGACATAGGCAACATTATCAACCACAAAGCGATTAAGCTCTGTCGCAAAGACAGTAATATCTGTGCAACCACATTTTATATCTATGTCAATATCTGAATGTTGAGCGGTTTCAAACTTTGAAAAACCAACCAGCATATCACATCCCGATATACGAAGATTCAAATCTGCTATTTTGTAATAAGACGCTACCTGCATAGTTGTTTAATTCTTGCTATGAAATTCGGAATGAGATAGTCCCAATAGCTATCAAGGCCTATATATGCGGCATAGTAGCGTTGCGAGCTTATCATCTTTCTGATTGAGTTGAGTATGACTTTGAATATGTTAGAGCCGCAAGAGCTACCCTTATACCCCATTACATTGTTCTCTATGGAGCGCGATGTGCGTTCTATTTCATACCTATCACCGATATTGAAGAATGGCTGATAGCCTAGTCTCTCGGCGCAAAAAGCCTCAACGTTAGCGACAAATTTACCCAGCTCACACTCCTCGACTATCGCAAGCAGTCTATCTCTATCCAATCTCTTGCGGTTATAATCAAAGAATGTAACCCAGTCGCAGTAATGACGAATAGCTACCGATGTGGTGACCACATGGCGCAAGGTGTGAGTTATTAGATGCAGGGCAGACATATCCATGTTTAATGTATATATGGTTTGCGTGCCTAGCGTTATCGTGTCCATATCTCCCTTTGCAATGGAGTCCTGAATCTTCTGCTCTATTCTACCATAAAAAAGCTCTAGCTTTGGAGTGAGCCCCTTGGCATCGGCAACAAAGGTTTTATGGTTGTCTACATTAATGCCTTTGAATACAAATTGAGAATGCTTGGACCTTTGGTTCTGAGGTCTGAGTCTACCAAATCCATTACTGACAAGAGCCTCAGCTTGACGATGTTTGCCAAAGAGAAAGATGTCTATATCGCCACACTCTCGTCTGTGCGGGCTCTTATATAATCGAGTAAGGGCATATCCTTTGATTACCATGATTGGAATGCCGTTCTCACTCATTAGTGTAGATAGTTCTTCGAGCCGCTGGATATATAGTCGGCTACGTTCTTGTGAACTGACACTATCAACATACCACTGCAAGTACAGCTCTGGCGCAGGGCAATTCTCGGGTGGCAGGTGAGAAAGAACCTCAAACACGAGATACTTAACTCCATGACACCTAGATAATTCCATAAGCTCTCGCCACTGTTCCAAAGAGAGAGTCGACAGGGATGTATAATCACAATTTATGTTGCTACAAAGCATTTCACTCCGTAGCAACATAAATAATAAATCCTTAATAGATGGATTAGTCACACACTATTATGTTATACTCTGCAAGCGAATCTATCCACGCTTGAGCATCACGCTGAGCCAGCTCAGAGCTGATTCCATACTGCTGCTCCAAAGAAGATACAACCTGCTCAAGGGTAAAGGAATCGACATCTACAAAGCTGCCCCACAACCATACCGAAGTGGCATTCAGCTGCAATACCTTGGTCGTGTCCACTCCATGCTTACCTTGTAGGATAATGATGTTTTGGTCTGCTACGCTATGTAGTTTATATGCTTTAGCTATTCTCATAACCCGTATCTTAATTTGCAGAGCTGATGCTATCTGCCGTCTGAGATGCTTCTTGGTATGCTGCCTGCGCTGCATCGGCTGCTGCCTGTGCCGCTGTCGTATCGCCTTTTAGTGACTCTATGGTCTTAACTGCCGACGCTGCTGTGGCATAAGCAGAAGATGCTATCGACACTGCCGATGATGCTATGGTTGCGTCTGTTTCTAATGCGGCAAGCTCGGTAACCTTCACCGCTGCCTCAGCTACTAATTGTGATGCTTCGGCTAAGGTTGTTAAGGCACTTACAGCTGATGCTGTCATGCTGTTATCCTGATAATAGTTAGAAGCATCCGTAGCGGCATCTTCTACTACATAAGCTGCCGATGACAATATAGCCAACTCAGCAACAGCTAGATCCAAGGCAGCCTTTGCAGACGAGGCATCTGTTGCCGATGATACAATAGCCAGATCGTCGTCGATATCGCTCTTTGATGTGGTGACAGCAGCCATGGCTGTATCGGCCCCAGTCACCAATAGCGACAAGGCAAATTTAAACTCACCAAAGCCACTACCCATCTCCTCAGGGTCTTCATACAACCTGATGATTGACTGTGAACCATAGTACCAATAGTCCCTTGTGTCACTATTATCTTCAACATCGCGACTGATCTCAAGAAGAAGATTGTCATCCTTATCATAGAACTTGGCATTCACATTAAAAGCAGAAACCCTATCATACGATCTGGTAGCAATTACAGGAATAACCATATAATCAACACCCTCTGCTATACGATTCATAAGAGAAACCGTAGTCTGGTGATTACTACCGTCGTATAGTTCACTGCTGCTTGCTCCAGCAAGGCCATCCTCATAGGTATAATTGTATGTATCGCCATTCTGCTCTACACTTACAGGGTTGATATTCTCACTGAAGTATCTGATTGTAGAAGATACTTGACGATTAGCCGTTGAGAAATCGCTCACTTGTTCACCATCCGAATCTATAAAGGTTTGGTTGTCCTCACTCATAGATACGCGTGCATTACCAATCATTGTAGGGATGTGTGAGTTATAGCTCATTTCTTGCATGTTCAACAAGTCGCCAGCACGGAAATAGTTTATTTCCTCCGAATCTGTTAGCGAAACCGTTGTAACAGACTTGTGTACATCAAGGTTTACCATCATCTTCTTGAAGGCATAATCCTCATCCGAAGTCAAGATAGGATATATACGAACCATAACAGTGTGGAACAATGGTGCAAAGTTGAACTTGTCGCCACTACTAAATGAAGCACTACCTGTGATGTAAATAGGGTTACCGTCTTCATCGTATGAGATATTGCCATCCTCGTCATAAACTAGCTCATAGTCCTGCTCATCATATTTGGTCCATGTAACTTGCTTGTTGACAAGAGGGATAGCCACAAATGGCAAAAACCTACCATACAGGTGATATGCCTCTGATACAGATGCCGATGCATCAACATTGAAGATTCTATCCATAGGATAGGTCAATAGCAGATAATCATTATTGTAGGTGCTATCCTTCATATCTGGGGCTGTATGCACAAGCTTAATCATGTCGTCATATCTATAATTATATTCACGACGAGGAGTATAAGCATAGAAATTAACTGTGCCAACGTCATAGGATAAGTTAGTATTTAGACCCTGAACAGACATGTCGAAGGTAAACCACGCAGAGTTGGTTGTTGTGTTAATCTCTGCCGCCATCTCACAAAGTTTAGAGATTGCCGAAGAATGGTAATTATCTGTCATGTCAACAGCAGTGAAGTACTCGTCACTAGACCAGAAGAATGCCGCAGAAGACGAAGGGTTCAGAGAAACTCTCGTTGCAGAAGCTACGGTGGTCTCGCTTGAAACTTGTTCTCCACCCATTGATATTGGCACAACTACCACACCCGAGCTTGGAGTATCATCATCATTATCATCATCATCGCCACCACCTGCATCCAGCCCTTTTTGGCAGGCAAACAGCAGCATCATGGCCATAGTAAAAGATATAGCCATATAAAATTTCGTTCTCATAATCTTAATTATTAATGCTTTAATTAATAAGTATTACCAGGAGATGCGGTCCACAATGTTCCCTCGATACCATCAATATCATTTATCTCAGATATAGATGATGCTGCAAATCCAGCCTCAACCTCAAACTCAACCAACTTTACCGTTGGAGATTCATAAACATCATTGATGTTGACATTTTCGCTACTTTTCATAATTCTATCTATTTATTATTTTAATATTCTAAGATTACTACACGGCTCAACTCATTGTCTTTCATGAACATGAAGTCTACACCACCTCGGCTTTCCATCTCGATTTTATCTGCATCAACACCAAACTCATCAATAAGAGTTTGATATACAGACTCTGCGCGTTTCTGGCTCAATCGTGCATTTATACTATCGTTACCAGTCTGCATATCCGCACAACCGATAACCTTATAAGTTTTATCTGCTGGTGAATTATTTATGAACTCGGCGATATAACTCAATTTGACCATCTCACGGTTAGAGATATTCCATTTATTGATATCAAAGAAGATAGGAGCAGTTATGATTTTGTACTCTACCTCATTGATGATTATTGGCTCTCGGTTTAATAGACTATCAACCTGCTTCTTAAGACTAAGCTTGTCTTGCTCTGCTTGTGCCAACATATCATGATACTTAGTAATCTGGTTATTGCCAACATTAAGGATATTAATCTTGGTTGATTTCCATCCTCTAGGTTTGAACTTATATGCCACACCCACGGTTGCTGTTGCTAGTCCCTCCATTATCTTATTAGGGTTTGACTCTGTCTCGCCATCAAAGCGATCGTGAACCATCGTGCCCCTAACATCTAGAGTTATGTCAAACGAAGGACTTAGGCGGAAGTTATTCAAAACGCCCAATGTGCCAGAATACTCTAGAGCGTCGGTTTCCTTAGAGCTCATGATGCCCAAACCGATATAAGTAGTTAGGGTGTAGAAGCGATCTTCTCGATATTCGCCAATCGCGTTCATAAGGTTGACCATGGCATCACCTCGAAACTGACTATAATTAAATTTCTGACGATACCAGTGTCCATTAACAAGGTCTCCATAGGCTGTATTATCCACATAGTCTTCTGCGATATAGCCCTTAGCTTTCCAGCCGCTATACTGAATACGGAAACCTATTGATGGAATAACCCACTTGCCTAGAGTAACATCAATGGCTGGGGCAAAACGTCCAGACAAAGGGCCTCGACGGTCTGACTCTGCCAATAGAATTGAAGGTCCAAAACCAACTCCAACATGCCAGTTGTCCCAGAAACCACTAGCCTTAACATAGTCTAGACTATCTATTATGGTTGTGATTGACACCGAATCACTTGTATAGATAGTGCGGCCACCCTGCTCGGCACTTTGAGAGTTGTACTCTGCCTGCCACTCTTGTGCAGACAAATTCACTGCTGACATTAACATTAATATCAACACACAAATACGAGAGATAGATTTTTTCATATTATTTTAGTTTATTGTTATATATTTCTTGATTGCTGGTGCTACTAGCTTCTAAATAGCTTTTTAAAGAATGATTTATTCTCCTGTTCAATGTAGCTATAATCATATTCATACCCATAGCCATATCCATAGTGAACATTCTTATAATCTACGGCATTGACAATTACGCTCATGCCATCTATCTTCTCTGACTCGTACAAGGCCTGAAGCTCTGGAAGTCGTCGTTTATCAAACAGTTTGGAACGAAGAACAAATATCGTCTGATCGCTCAGGCGTGAACATATAGCGGCATCTACCACAATAGAGTATGGCGGATTATCCATGATAACATAATCATAGTTTGCTCGTAGCTGCTCTAATAGCTGAGCTGGTTTCTCACCCTCTAGCAGCTCAGCAGGATTTGGAGGCAATGCTCCAGAGCTTACAAAGTCAATATCCAACCCTCCCAACTCATACTTACGGATAATATCCGATGTTGAGATATCGCCACTCAGATATTGAGAGACTCCAACTTCATTGGTTCCAAAGCCAGATCTCTTGGTTAGCGAAGCTCTTCTAAGGTCCATATCTAGGACTATAACTTTTGCGCCAAGCTCGCGAATACTCTTGGCAAGATTAATAGCCAAGAATGTCTTTCCTGAGCCAGGGTCAAATGATGTAAGCTGAATAACACGACCTTTTGATTTATCGCCCTTACTCATAAAGTTGATATTGTCACGGATAATCTTCAGCCTCTCCTCTAAGGCTCCCTTGTTCTGCTCCGATACGACCAGTCCATTTTTGGCCACATTCTTAGATAGAGGAATCTCTCCCAAAAGAGGCACCGTAACACTACCCTTTAGGTCTCTATTCGATTTTATGGTTACATCAAATAACCCTGATATGTATAACCACGCACAAGGAATGAAAACACCTATCACAAGGGCCATCAACACGACCTTCTTCTTGTTGGGAGCGATTGGGCCTGCGGGTCCTTGGGCCGAATCAACAACACGACTATTACTCTCGGTTATAATGCGTCTAAGCTCACTACCCTCGCGCTTATTCAGCAAGAACAAGTACAGCTCTTCTTTTATCTTCTGCTCACGCTGTATGCTGACTATGTATTTTTGTTGAGTAGGAACATCAATGATTTTTGTTGAGGTCTCAAGCTCCTTACGTCTGAAGTTCTCGGCCTGAATCTTCAACCCAGCAATTAGGTTGTCGACAGATTTCAGAATCGAGATTCGCATTGGCGATAACATATTCTGCAAATCGATAACCAACGGGTTCTTCTCGCTACTATTAACCAACAAGTTATTGCGTTCGGTAAGCAGGGCGTTATACTCACTAATCAATCTGGTTAGTCCCGCATCAGACACACCAACATTCACAGGTATCAGCTCCGAGATATTAGCATTATCGGTTAGGTACGTCCTCATATACTCAGCCATATTAAGCTGATTCTCAACACCCAAACCTTCAGTATCAAGGCGACTACTACTCTGGAGATATAGATTACTAGCCGACGAAATATCGGTAAGTTTATTTGTCTTTTTATATTCCTCAATCTCAGCGTCTATATCCTCTAGCTCTTGTCTAATAATCAACAACCTGCTATCGATAAACGCCGTAGTATTCTCTAGGACCTTATTCTTGTCATCGATGATGTCATCTTGATAAACTTTAATAAGGGTATTAATGACATCCTCAGCCCTATTGACATTCTCGTCTACGATAGATACGTTAATCAAGTTCGACTGCTCGACAATTTGCCCAACACTCAATCTGGCCCTATAAGCATTAGCAACATTATAGGTTGTGTTTACAGAAATCAACACAGGGACATTGATAAAGGTTTCGTTTAATAACAAAGTTGGAGACAACGAAATATTACCTACCACGGTAGAAACCTCCTCGCCAAATCGCGCAACATACTCTTGGGTAAATTCAACATCGCCACACACAATGTCGCTAATTTTCACCTCATTGTCATTAATCATCGTGGCCGACAAGGTGAAGCTAACGTTCGAGGCATTAGACACTACATTTATAACAAATGGAGTAGATGTGTACAACGACACCAGCTTGAATCCTCGTTTGGTGCGATAGTTAATATTTAGATTCAGACGCTCGACAACCTGCTCCATCAATCTGGTGCTCTGAAGCAATCCTACCTCATCGTTGATATAGTCACTCTTAAGGTACATACCCGTCTGCAAGCCGATAGACTCTACCACACTCGAACTCTCTGTGCCCTCAGGCTGGATAAGTATTGTCGCAGTACGAGAGTAGGTTTTAGGAGTGGTCCACACCCAATACACACCAATAGAAAGCGCGAGCACAACCGAAAGCACAAACCACTTCATCTTGCGCAGAACCAAGGCATATAGGTCTAGCAATAGATTTGTGTCAGACTGGTTATAATCATTAAAATCTATAAAATCAAAGTTATCAATTCTTTTATTCATATTGTTCTTATTATTATTTTAGAGGGCTAGCGATAGTGCTGATAAGACTACTGATATAATAGTGGCAAAGGTGCCGATAGTTCTATTTGAGTTGATTTCTCGCTGACCTGCCTTAGCCTTGTTAGGTTCAACATACACGATGTCGTTTTGTTGCAAGTAATAGTATGGCGAGGTTAGAAGGTCTTTACTTCGCAGATCAACCGTCGTAACTACCGTCTTACCTTTAATCTCCCTTATTACTTTCACCCTATCGCGCATTCCATATATCGTCAAATCACCCGCCTTGGTGATAGCATCAAGGATGGTAATTCTATCACTTGTAACCTCGAAAGAGCCAGGACGAGAGACCTCGCCCATAACAGAAACTTGGAAATTCAGTATCTGAATGGTCACCACAGGGTCTGTGATATATCCGTTATCTATCAACTCTTGGGTTATGTACTTGGTTAGTTCACTGCGGGTCATGCCTGCAATCTCTATCACTCCCAGCTGCGGAAAATTAATCTCTCCATCTTGGTTTACAAGATAGCCCAAGACTCTGTTTTGTCCCACCACATTATCATTCACCTGAAACGACACCAGCGGCAGATTAAACATCTGAGATAGCTTAGGATCTCGGCTATTCACCATAATAGAAATCAAGTCATCGGCTTGGATTTTAATCTCATAGGACTCAGTTCGTGTCACCTCATACTCATCAGGAATATCCTGAAAATAGGTCACCTGCTTCTGCGAAGCACAGCTCCCCAAGAGTAAAATGCTTAGCATAAAAAGTAGTTTTTGTAAAATGTGTGTCATGTTATATTTAGAGTTTTCGTTGTTTAATATTTATAAGAATCCATTTGATTATATTCTTTACTTTCTGAATAATATATTCTTTACTATTAAATAGCCAGTTATCACTCCATCGTTGAGGATGGGTTGTCATCATTAATTTGTTTGGAAAGAGTCCTTTCTGTATAGCCTCAATAATGTCTGATGTCGAGTGGTAAACTAATCCCTTCGCAATCCACTCATCTTGACATTTAGGAATTTTATCTCTCACGCTTACCTTATAGCCATCCCAGCATCGTCCAGTGTCGGTGATATAAAACAATTCAGAGAAGTCGGCATCAAAATATGGTTCACCTATAATTCCCATAGAGCGATAGTCTGCAAATTGCCAGATGTCCTTACTGTCATATTTACTAGTCGGTGCACCGTGCATGCAAACAGTCTTCACAGGATAGTACTCACGAAAATAAGCCAACCACCTATAAAAATGCTCAACTGCTCTATCTGGATCAGCACCACAAAGGCTCATATCTTCGTAGTGATAACCTATCTCATGACTTAAAGAGACAATATCTTTAATCATAGTAGGAATATTACTCTCAGATAATGTTCTAAAGTAGTACGTACCTCTTATACCTAAACCATTTTCTATCTTAGCCGTGGTAAGAGAGTTTCCACACTTCAAGTCCACATCGTGACGAAGCACAACGAACTTTTCAGCACGTTTACCCTCACAATACTCTTCAAAAGTAATAAACTCGTACCCTTTACTCTGAAAAGTTTGCAGTAGTTCGGAGTATTTCTTTACTGTGAAATCCATTTTACTTAAATCTATACTGATAATCTGGATTCTCTTTCATTATCCTTTTACTCTCTGGGTAGTTTTCTATGAACCAAACCAAGAATGCAGTGACATCAATTTTGTCTTTTAAGAAAAGATCCCTTTTCTCTCTTAATTTATCTTTAGGCGATAGGTCCTTTAATATTTGAACAGCATATTCAATAGAATCAACTTGTGATTTTGCATCGGCATTGAATGTCCATACCAAACCTGCCTTTTTCTCTTCATTTGTATAGCCTCTATACGAATTATCAATATAGAAAGCTGGAGTTCCCAACATTGCGCTCTCCGATGCCATTGTTGAACTCTCTCCATAAAACAGTGCCGCATCCTTTAATGCATCATGCATCTTCTCAAAAGGAATCTTTATTTGGTACTTACGGAATTCTTCAGGTAGCTCTCTCTCTGAACTAATAAAGACTTTTGCATATTTTGAAAACTCTTGAACAGTCCTTAATTTACCTTCAGAAGATATGCCATTACATCCCTTATCGTGGTATGCATCCCACCCAACAAATCTAATTATAACGTATGGTGTTCCGCTATCAACTCCAACTATCGAGTGCCCATGCTCCCTTGCAACAAATCTATTAGGATGTAAATAGCACAATTCTATATTGCCATTATATCTAATTTGGTGTTTTGTCAACGTCCTTTCAAAGGAACGCCCTGTTAATGTGGCTCCTAATAACTTAGAGAATATTGTATCATATATCCCTGAAATCTCTGTGTCAGCTAGCCCTATCTGTCTAGTTCGAGTGAGAAATGCACCTAGCACTATTGCGGGATGTATTCTCGATACTACAAAATCTATTTTATTTTTCTTTATAAATTTAATAGCTGCTATACTATTATTGACCAAATTGAATATCTTTGAGAATATCCCCTTGGGAGGTCTTTTTATTAGTGTATATTCTATTTGGTAATAATTGAGCAGATACTTGCTTATATCTTTATCTGTTGCCAACCAATATATTATATGTCCGCGAAGTTCCAACTCTTTCTTCAATTCGCGAAAATTATGAACTTGAGCAGGGTGTCCTGTTGTTATTAATATATTCATACAGCACTATGTTTGTGATTATGGCATAATAGCCATTTTTACCTTCTTCTTTTATTGATATGAAATAATAATATTGGATACATTAGTCCAGGTTTCATATCACCACCAGACCAAATAGCATTAATCTTCTTACCTTTTAATGAGCTTAGATATTCGCTAATTTTAAGGTCGTTATTACACATTGCTTTTAACCCATAAACAAAGTCAGTAAACCAGTTAATCCACTTTAAACCTACACAATAGTCAGAGGCGTAATCAAATTCTATATTATTTAGATGAGCATATATCATGTATGCATAATCAACTCCACATGCTCTGGCTAATTCGACCCACAACCATGTACGAGGATTAACTTCAATAAGTTTGTATACTCCATCTCGCATATCCCGCATAAACTCAACCTCACAAACACCAGTATATTTCAACTTCATAATTAATGGTTTTGCTTGATTTAAAATATCCTCGTTATATATACTTTCACTATAAGTTGCTGTACCATATCTAATCGGGTGCTCCCTAAGTTTTTTGCCCATCCAAAAACTTTTTATTTCTCCATTCTGTGCAAAACAGGTGAATGATACAACTCCGTGTTGTTTGTCATATGGTAAAAGCTCTTGTATTATTATATCATTAGGCTCTACCAGTTTTAATACCTCATATAACTTATAATCAAGATCATCTAATGAATCTGCTTGAATTGCCTTCGCGTGCATCTTCTTATAAAATGATAAGCCATAACTACCCTTTATTAGAACGGGGAATGTCAGCAGTTTTGTTTCATGCTTATTTTCTGGGTAACAGGTTTTGGGTGTAGGCGTTTCACAATCATTAGCAATTACAATAAGTCTCTTTTTATTAACTATATTGTTTAATATATCTTGCTCTGGCACAATGGTCTTAAAATATGGCATTAGTCTATCTTTATTCCTAGATAAATTCTCTACAATATGGTCATTACTAGGAATAAGAACCCAACCCTCCAGCTTCTCTTGTAGAGCTAAGTTTATCAGAAACTCTATAAACTCAGGGGAATTAAATGCAGGACACCTTAAATACTTCTTACAATATCTAGAGTGTTGTGCTAAACAATGGCACACATCAATCACATACACAGGAATCCCTTTTTCGCCCAATGATCTAACATTAGACAACCCTTGAACGTGACCCTCAATTATGACTGCACCTACCATTAACTATTATAAATTGTATCTATATTTTGTGCTACAATATCACTGCTCAAACCAAGAGCTTGAATTCGATATATACCTTCGGTATTAGTAAACTCTAGAGCAAGCTTAATCTTATTAGCACAATCTCTTGCATCATATGATGTAATGTAACAACCTTTTATGTCGCCCAAAAGCCATCTTACATCGCCCACATCTGTAGAAACAATAGGACGGCAACAAGCCATTGCCTCTTTTATAGCATTGGGACTTCCCTCCCAAAGACTTGTTAATAGAACCACATCTGCACCATTGTAATACAACGGTGTTTCTTCGTTATTTACACCTTTCATGTAGTGTAGTTCAATCATCGGGTTATTGAGCGTTTCTATACTTTGTCGAGCTAACTCAAAATTTTTCTCTTGGCGTTCTGGATTCGAGGTAAATAATATATGTATTTTATCTTTATCCCAATTTAATTTGTTCTGACACTCTGCTTTATCTTTCGATAAGAACCTGTTCAGATTGACACCATTGGGAATAACGACAGCCTTTTTGACACCTAAATCATTATACATATCTTCAGACTTGACTATTATGCAACGCCACCTGAAAAGCTTGTAAAAAATCTTTATCATGTATTTATATAGGATGGATGCCTTTACATCACTGCCCATCAATGATACAATCAGCTTATCGGCTCCTGCCAACGATGCTACAAATGCAGATAGAGAGTAATGAGCGTGAATGACATCATAGTTTCCACTAGAGATACACTCTTTGAGCTTAACAACATTACTTAAGTATCCCTTTACTCCATGACCTATGATTGTAAAATATTCAACCTTGTGGCCTAAGAGATTTAACGAGTCACCTTGATTCTTAATAATCGGATTGACCCCTGCTCGATTACCACTACAAATAAAAAGTATATTCATTTAACTATATGTAGATATTAAAACTAAGAGGATATCACTATTTCAAATTTCTCCAGTACCAGTCACATGCTTGAGTAAATCCATCTGTGGCACAGAATACTGGTGAATAGCCCAAGATTCTCTTTATTTTCTCTATCGATGCCATTGAATGAGGGATATCTCCAGATCTATTCTCTCGAAATATAGGTTCAATATCTGCTATCTTATTATCATATTTTGACAAGTTATCTCTTAAACAATGAAATAGTTGGAGTAAAGTAGTATTACCTCCATATGCAACATTAAAGACCAGATCTATTGACGCATTAGCCGGCAACGATTCATTATATAACAGTGAGTTTTTAATCAAATCCTCTTTAGATGTAGTAACAGCCAGCATATTAGCCTGAATAACGTTGTCTATATATGTAAAGTCGCGAGAATACGACCCATCTCCATTAATCGAAGGGGACCGATGGTCTATCAAATCTTTGACCCATAAAGGAATAACAGCAGCGTAGGCTCCACCTGGATCTTGCCTGCGACCAAATAC
Organism: Rikenellaceae bacterium; assembly: GCA_044433305.1. Taxonomy (GTDB): domain Bacteria; phylum Bacteroidota; class Bacteroidia; order Bacteroidales; family Rikenellaceae; genus JAWXTS01. Next base: position 29,154 of record JAWXTS010000007.1, read on the forward strand.
ATTAAAGTATCTCAGACCTATTGTCTCTAGACCATATAGCGACGAGAATACATTTGCATACAACTCATTGACATATTTGGTTATAGCATACGGAGATAACGGACGACCGATAGTATGTTCTAGCTTAGGCAACTCCTTTGAGTCACCATAAGTTGAAGAACTTGCAGCATACACAAAGCGTGTTACTCCTTCATCTCTTGCAGCAACCAACATATTCAAAAAACCATCAATATTATTAGAATTCGTGTTTATAGGATCTGCAATAGAGCGTGGGACAGACCCCAGAGCTGCTTCATGCAGGACTACATCACATCCTTTAACCGCTTCTCGACAACTATCTACATCTCTTATATCTGCCTCTATGAATCTAAAGGTAGAATATCTAAATAGAGATTCTATATTATGAATAAATCCAGTAGAGAGGTTATCCAAACAAACAACCTCATATCCATTTTCAACAAAGTATTCACATAGGTTTGAACCTATAAATCCAGCTCCTCCCGTGATAAGTATTCTCATGATTAAAATTTATTTTCTATTTCTAGAATTGACTCTAGTCTCAAATTGTAAGACTCATTAGCATTAAAATCCCCCTCCTCAAACTGCCATCCATCACAGTAAATATATCTTCCTATTTTGTTGTTCACCTTACATATAAATGGATTCTTGTGCCCAAAGATCGTCTGTAATTCATTAACATATATTTTCCCTTCGTTTACAAACAGATCTACGGCCATAGTAAAGAAATTAAACCTTGTGCACAGATCCCTTACAAAATCCAATATAAAATATGGAGGTTCGCCATACTCAAATTCCTTAGCCCCACTGGCCATTGAATCCACCTTTAGTTTTTTATAGGCAAAATATGACTCTCCTATCTTCACACATCGCCACTCAAAATCATGTTCTATATACTCTTGAAACAGAACGATATTACGCTGTATATCTGACGATAGATAGTTATAATGTTTCAATTTAGCTACAAGATACTTAGGGTCTAACAATGCTTTAAGAAGCCACTTCTTTGGTGTTCCTGTTTTTTTATTTGGACCATAACGTCGCTTTATACCCTTAGTAAATGCTGTGGTAATATAACTCATCGCCTGATCCGAACTATGTAATATTTTGACTCCACTACCCGCAGCACCAATAAGTGTTTTGGCAACAATAGGAAATTGTGTTGTTTTTACAAAATCGACACACTCGCTTCGAACAGCAGATACAAAGGTTTCAGCATGAGGGATATTATTAACCGACAAGAATGTCGCTAAACAGGACTTATTCTCATATATATATGAAGCCAAGCATCCTGGATAGATCCTATATTTTGTATAATTCTCTAAGAAGTAAACCCTCTCATCATAAATATGTTTTTCGTACATTACTGCTCCCGAAGGCTTAGCAACACAAAATGAAGGATCATAATTTTGTATCTGAACGAGCCAATCCGAGCTAAGTATATTTACTGTGCGATAATCGATATTGTGCTCCTTGCATGCCAATTCCCACTTGAGTGAGTTATTGATATCAGAGTCTCTAATTATTACAATTTTCATATTAGACGTACCTATACATTTGTTATCTTATCAACCAAATCAAAATAAATTGGGTTAGAAAACTTGTGCCAATAACCCTCGGACTGCTGGTGTATATCTTCTCTAAGTGCCCTCATGTATTTATCTTTATCATAAAACTGCCAAATATAGTCTGAGATATTCGCAGAATGTTCTCTTACAAAATCTAGATACCACTCCCCATAAGTAAATGTTGGTGGATAAGACACCTTTCGTATGTAACTACGATATATCTTTACTGGCACATAATAGTACAAACCTTTCATATACTCTCGTGGAGTGAATCTATTAGCAAGGGGGTAATCCAATAATTTCGGATATAGGTACTCTATAACCTTACAATAAACCTTAGGGTTGTTTAATCTTGAGAGTATAGCCCTATCCTTAGATATAAAATTATATTCAGATGAAAACAGTGTCTCTAAATATTCTCTTTGTAGGTATACAGGCACAACTTTAGGCACATAATGATTATAAAGCCTAATATCCTGAGCATGATGTGTATTTCCTAATAGATTGTATATAAAGAATAATTTATTAACCTCTTTAGAGTCTTGTTTTATCCACGATAGATTATTTATTATCTCTCTATATTTAGAATAGTCAATATGTATATCTTGTACAAAATAACGCATCAACGTATCTCTAAATAGTTCCTCAATAGAACCTCTATGCTCCATTACACCCTCATAGAAGTTAGAAGCAAAATAGTTGTTATAGCTTAATCCTCGAAGACCTTCTCCTCCCATGTGACCTGTAAAGAGTAACTTCACTGGATTACGTTTAACATACTCTGCTATGGCTGCGGTTCGGTGAGCTCTATGCAGATGAGAGTTACCCGCATCAATTTTAATTGTCTCGGTCACCCATTTATAATACCACTCAGAGGTAGGGGTAATAGACGCAGGTGTATAATGTTCTAAATTAAAGTCTGATGCTATGTGCTTAGATAGCAATACATCAATAGCAGCATGGTTGCCAAACGTCAAACACTTAGGCTTAAGACCTGCTCGCAACAATGCCGCAAGAATAAGCCTACTGTCCATACCTCCAGTAAGTGTCAGTGCGATGTCTGAATCAGCCAAATTACCGATATTAGAGGTTACAATATTGTATATTGTCTCAGCGATATCTTTATAGCTAATATCTTTGTCTTTTACATGAGTCGTACAATGCAATAAATGATTAGCATCTACTCGCATATCACTATTCACATAATCTACATCATGGTGAAATAGCGTAAAAAGTATTTTATCAACTTTAGAAATCATTATGGGCGATAAAATGTCGATAAATTTTTTGTATTTCAATATGTGAGTCAAAGCATTGACATGCTAATGTTCTTCCTCTTTCTCCAATTTCTTTAGCCAAATCAGGATTTTCCAAAAGCCAAATCATATTATCGTAAAGAGACATGATACTATCAGGTACTGCAATGCAGGAGCTCTCTCTATGTTTTAAGAAATGAGATATTTCGCCAACATCAGTCGTTACAACAGGGGTCCCTGAATATAAATATTCACCCAACTTTGTAGGAAATCCATATTGAGCCTGCTTACTCTGAGGACGAGCCAGGACCAGCATCTTCGCACCTAACAACAGAGACGGAATACTCTCTCTCTCAACTGCACCCAAGAATACAACTCTATCCTCAAGCGCGTATTTTTTCACCAAGGTATTTATTATTTCTGCATCTTCTGAACCTGCCTTAGGACCAATCAACATCAATTTAAGATCACCATGCTCTTGTGATACTTTTGCAAAAGCCTCTACCAGATAGTGTACCCCATCTTTTTTTGTATTAAGCGCACCACAATAAGCAATATATTCAAATGATTCTTTATGGGGTTGTGTGCCTTCAAAACGAGTCCTATCAACAAACATGTTTACAACACATGTCCTATTAGGTTTGCACCCATGTTCTATCATTAATTGCCTAAGACCTTGGGTTATAGAAATTACTCCATCTATCTTTGAGCTTCGCCAATAATATATCTTTTCTATCACTTTATAGATGAATGAAGTGTGAAAGATGGCTGGATGTTCAAGTATTTCTGAATATTTTTTAACTCCTCTTTTAAAGCTCAAAAAACTCATTTCCTCTTTGCATCCAAAGAAGAAAGCAGTATCTCCTCTATCAAGCATTTTCCACAAATCAAGCAGAATATATAAATATGACTGATAGCTACGTCCATGCTTACCAATATACTTATCCCACAAATAAGTGATATTTACATTCTCTATTTCACCTTCATATTTATCAAATTGACGATTAGGGAATACGAATAACAATTCCACTACCCCATATATCTTCCCTAATTCAATAGCATACGACAGAAGTCTATTTATTCCAGCTGTATTAGGCGAATAGACTCTCTTAATTAAATATATTTTACTCATCTACACATTCTTATCTACACATAAGGACAACAAGAATAAACTTAGTCGCTCTCCTTGTTTCTCACTCGAATAGTTATCCAATACATATTGTTTACCCTGCTGAGCCACCAAAGACGCATAACTATAATTATTGATAATGAACTTTAGTTTCTCGGCATAGTCATCCACATCGCAGGGTTTGGTAAAAAACACATGCTCACGATCTTTTACGTAAATGGCATTCTCGCCAACATTAGTAAAGAGAGCAGGTACCCCAGTCGATAAATACTCTCCTAACTTAGTCGGGAATCCTCCAACTGCACGTCGGGTCTCGGGCTGTGACGAGACTAACATATACGCATTAGCCAATACCTTAGGAACACACGACGAATGTAAATAACCCTTTAGGTATACTCTATCCTCTAGGCCTAATGTACTTATCAAATCTTCAAGATACCTCTTTGTTTCTGGCCTTGGTTTGCCATACATATCTAAAGATAGAGATTTATATTCATCTGCAATCTTTGAAAATGCTTTGATTATCAAATCAACATTATCCTTGGATAACTCCATATTACCCATATAACAAATATAATTTCCAGCATCAGTAGCATCCCTTTCTATATTAAACTTATGAGTATCTAGTATGATGGGAAGAATAAATGTTGGTTTCTTTGATAAGACACAGTAGAAATCCTTTAGGTTTTTAGATATTGATATATAAGCATCATATTTACGCAAGATTTTTTTATAAACAATAGTCTTATAATAAGGAATTTTATCTCTAAGTTTATGCCTTATAGGAATGGGATATTCATCAAAAATAAATATTGACTTGGCCCCTATCTTGCTTGCTACAAAATTATAAAATGCTAATATTGAAAATGTATCCGAACTAACAATTAGTGCGTCATACTTATCCTCTGAGGCTATGGCTTTGATTAGCTTAAAGGAAGTGTAAAACCCAACGAGATATTTAATCTTTAATTTTGAAAAAACACCCCGGATAAATTTATTACTACTCCTATAACGCTTATAAGAATAATGATAATTTATCCCATTAAAGCATCCTGAAGTAGGTAGTTCGGCACCAGCAGCTCTATAATCTGTCTGAAATGGTATGATAACATCAACAGTGACGCCGTTTTCAACCAACCCCCTACAATATGCTCCAATTCTATTTGCTGCAGCCATCCCATAAGGGAATGAATATTGGGAAATTACAGCGACCTTTGTATTCTTTGCTTGCGTAGACATATAATTTGCTTTGGAGAAATAACAAGAGGAGAAATGAGTATTAAATATAGTAAAATGTTAAGATGTAGGTTCTGAGAGAACCAAACGCAACAAAAAGCTGTTACACAGAAAAGAAATGTTACCCTATCATTATCTCTTAAATTCAGACCCTTGAAAAACTTAAACATTAGATATATCCATAACACGAACATTGGTATGCCCCACATTATAAACATTCCTGATATACCATTTGTACCTGTGGTGTCTATATCTCCAAAATTTAGTCGAGTATTACTACCGAAGCCCAGAGGATACTTGACAACTCTTTTAAGATCAAAGATAAAAATCTGCACCCTATTCAACTTCACGGCATCGTATACCTCTGAATAATTTGATCTATTTGTTTCGACAGCCGACATATAATTTTCTATCTTACCACTCATAAATACACTCACCGAGTAAATATAGATAAACATACTTATAAATATTGGCAGTACAATCACAACATATTGCCATCTTAGCCTCTTTATAAAATACAGTATATATAGAATAAATAGAGCCATGAATCCAGATGTCGACAAGGTTGTGATGAGTGCTATCGAGTATATTAATATTCTTAGATCTAAACGTATTCCATATATTAACCAGTTTATAATCATGAATACGATTATGACTGTTGCGAAGTATCCTGGCTCCCACATAAAGCCACAGTTCCTATTCAGTCCGTATGTTTGTAATGAATTGGTATAGAAACCCGCTGACCAATATGAATCTATAGTATCAAATACATCTCGTGTAAACGGTTTAAAAATAGAATCTAGAGCATCGAACTGGCTTGAAAATAGCACATTAGCGACAAATAAAGGAATCGACAATGCTGTTAAAATAAATATATATTTTTCAAGGTAAACCCAGAAATACAATCCATATATTTTATGAAAGTAATATGGCAATATTATCATTATAGATCCAAAAACAAGCACATTCATCTTTAACTGTGAATTATACACAAACACAAATAAAGCATTTATTACCAACCATATAGCAAATATAAATATCACATTATTTGATGGACGTATATTATTCGATAGTCCAACTACAAAAAACATAACAAGCGTGACACCTAGAATATAAGATGTAGGCACAGATGTCACATTAGATATTTGGAGAATCAATAATGTAAAAAGTATAAACTTAATATATTTATTATGAAATATCTTCATATTTAATTATTGCTGCTTTAATCTATATGTCAATATAATGGATATAATGAATGCTGAAAAATATGATATAGACAATGCTACAATAACTGCATTCAGTATATCTTTAAAATAATAACTACATACAAAAAGAGATAAAAGTAATATTCCTGAATATGATAATGTATAACCCCATAAATAATTCCACTTTTTAAACGCCGTGAATAGCGTATTGCTAAGTTTATAACCTATAAACAATAATGCTATACAACTTAACTTTATATATGGCACAGAACTCAAATACTTAGGAAATAATTGAATGACGAAGTCTATTCCAAAGTAAATAGCTACCGCCCCAAGTACCGAAGTAATAAATGAAAGTATATATATCAATTTCATCTTTGACCAGAAATAAGAAAACTCTTCTCCGCGCCCCAAGGCCTGAGAGAATTTTGGATATAGATAATTTGCAAGCGTATTTGGGATAAGAGCCAGAGTTGAGAACATTAAGAATACTGGTGATATTATACCCATATCAGACTCAACCCCCTCTTTGATTATAAAAAATCGTGGCAAAGTATCTGCCAACGAAACAATGTAAGAAGTAACAAACATCCTAAAACCAACAGAGAACAACTCTTTAAAAATGAGAAATTTAAAAGCAGGTCTTATATGAGGCAAGGGTCTCCAATAATGAAAGAGAGTTATATTTAGTAGTGTTAGTAAAATATCCCTCAGTATATATCCCTCAAAGTTCCACGCAATAATCATTGGCAAGGAAACCAACCTTGTGGTCGCTAGTATTATCTGAATGGTACTTAGTTTATTGAAACTATTATTTGTTCTAAAAGTCGATGATAGATATGTATAATATGGCTCAATTATAATTTTTAGGGCAATAGCAAAAAAGGCAAACTCATAATAATGTTGATAGTTATTATGCTGATCAAAATTGTAAAACACATAAAATAATATACATGCAAATACAATAATAGCCGTAATCAATAACGAGTAAAACAATGTTGTCTCAGCATATGAATAGGCTTTTTCTTCATCATTCTTACCCAAAGAATATGGGAGTTCTCGGTTCATTCCATTGGCTATACCAAGCCTTAAGAATATTGCAAAAATTGTGAATGATGTTATCGTTGTCCATATACCCATATGATCTGGTGCGATATAACGATATGTTACCATACCTGCTATAATCATCAATATGTGCGAGAACATCGTGGAACTTAAAAAATATATCGGTGTAAATTTAGCCTTTAGGTTTGTCTTTGTTATCATAATCTATTGCTCAAAAGCTTTTACTGAACTCTATAAAATTAGATGCTATTTGTTTGGCATTTTCATCTTCATCTAGTTTATAAGATTTATCCCTATTGCTAAAATAATGAACCACCCCTGTATGCAACGAGTTTAAGTACGCATAAACAAATGGATACAAATCCTCATCATTATCATATACTAAATCTCTGTTTTTATAGATTTCATCCCTAAGGTCTCTAATACTGTGTATATAAGTCACTCTATTTGATATAGAATAGAATGTTTTTCCAAACGTATAAACCTGCTTCCCTAGCAATAGCCCCTCTAGACCAGCTGTACCATTAATAGTGATAACCCCAATGGCTTCTTGTATAACTGACATTCCTGGCAATTTAGGGTTTAGTAACCTAATATTTGGAATTGCTCTCAACCTTAAGTAGTCATTAACATTGCGATATGCTAGTTCATGAGGATGATCCTTAACATACAGATACGTATCAGCAGGTAATGATGCTGCGATATTCTCTATAAGTTTGATTTGATTTGTGTATATCCCATCCGCTAAGTATAAAACAACAGCCTCAGGCTCCAGATGAAATGGATAGTAGTAATATTTCTCACCTTGAGGCAAATCCGAAAATTCTAAATCACGTATCTTATATGCAATACTGTTACATAATTTATCTCTTAATCTATGTTGTTCCTTGAGCCAATAATCTATATTGTTTGCTAGTTTATCAAATTTATTTTTCTTCACCATACGTCTAAGTTCATCTTTAGCTACACGATAAAACATAGATGCAAAATTCATATTGTTTGTCTTTATCATATCTAACATGAATACCTTATTAGACTCGCGATACTCACTTAGAAAAGAGGATAAGCGTTGTACATTAGCATCTGTTTTCTTATACTCACAAAGATGTTTAAGTATCTCTGGACAGGTGTAATCATCACTCACTATATTAAGATAACATAGATCTTTTGTGTCTCCCCTAGTTGCATGTTGCCATATAAATTTACCTCCATATTTATTGCACAACATTACGCACATGTGAACAAAGAATAACGATGGAGGTTCATGAAAGACGTAATCAACTTGGTACTTAGTAAAAATATCGTTCCAAAATATATAATATGTTTGCGAGAGCAACATTGCCTCATTATAATCTAAGACAGAAAAACCTCTATCGCTCTGTATCGACGAGTTTAAAGAGAATCTCCCTTTTGTCTCTTTTATTATAAGTGAGTCTAATTCCTGTATCAAACATTTGTTGACTTCTCTATTATTAGAAAGTATTTGTGTAACATCATCTGTCATTTGAATTACATTCTCTGTAATCCCAGCTGCTTTCAATTTTAGATATTCTCGTTTACCATAAGCAACGTGTATAATATCAAAGTCACGTTTTAGAAATTTAAATAGTAGTATATATAGATCTGTCAGTTGCGCTCTATGAAATAATATAATACGTTTCTTATTTTCTTGCATAATTTATCGTTGGGATAATCGATAGTATCTAATGTTTTTGCTATTGATTGTTTACTAATTACTTTCTCCAGACTACCTTATTGATAATTCCCGTGTAGCTTTGTATTATTTTAACCACTTTGGTCGACACATTCTCGTTGGTGTAGTCTGGTACATCGTCGGCTAAATCGCCATTGCTATTCATCTCTACGGCAACGTCCACCGCCTGTAATATCTGCTCTGACTCTATCCCTGCCAAGATAAATACGCCCTTATCCATGGCCTCTGGACGCTCGGTTGAGGTGCGAATACATACAGCTGAAATAGGCATGCCTTTTGAATAGAAGTAGGCACTCTCCTCAGGAAGTGTCCCGCTATCAGACACCACACAAAAAGCATTGAGTTGTAGGTTGTTGTAATCATGAAAACCCAGAGGTTCATGTTGAATAACACGTGTATCAAAAGTGAAATTACGCTGTTCTATGTTTTTTTTGGCTCGTGGGTGACACGAATACAGTATGGGCATATCATATTTCTCAGCCATAGCATTGATGGCTCCCATCAGATTTAGGAAGTTCTGCTCATTATCAATATTCTCCTCACGATGTGCCGAAAGAAGTATATAATTACCCTTACTTAGGTTCAGTCTGGAGAGAACATCGCTTGATTGAATACTACCGATATTAGCTGACAGCACCTCTGCCATGGGCGAGCCAGTGACATAGGTGCGTTCCTTGGCCGTACCCTCAGCATTAAGGTAGCGTCTGGCGTGCTCACTATAACACATATTCACATCTGAGATATGGTCAACGATACGACGGTTAGTTTCTTCTGGCAGGTTCTCATCAAAGCAGCGGTTTCCTGCCTCCATATGAAAAATAGGAATATGTAATCTCTTTGCAGATATAACCGACAAACAAGAATTAGTATCCCCCAAAACCAGTACAGCATCTGGTCGTTGCTCAACCATCAAAGCGTATGATTTAGCAAGCACATTGCCCATGGTTTCACCCAGATCTTTACCCACTACATTAAGATAAAAATCGGGTTCTCGAAGAGCCAAATCCTCGAAGAATATCTGGTTAAGTGTGTAGTCGTAATTTTGACCTGTGTGCACCAATATATGGTCAAAATACTTATCACACTTTTTTATAACTTCTGACAAACGTATAATCTCGGGACGTGTCCCAAGAATTGTCATTAATTTTAATCTTTTCATTATCTATACTACTTCAAAGAATGTATCTGGATTTGCGGGGTCAAAGCATTCGTTACACCACATGAAAGTCACCATGTCGGTATCTCCCAGATTCTCAATATTATGCGTATATCCGGTTGGTATATCGATTACTTCAATCTTTTCTCCCGACACAAAGTATTCAATAATTTCTGAATTTTCAACTCTCATATCCCTAAATCGAATGACACCATTACCACTTACAACAACAAATTTCTCATTCTTTGTGTGATGCCAATGTTGCCCCTTTGTGATATGTGGCTTCGATATATTGACAGAAAACTGACCCCTATCTAAGGTACGAATAATCTCTGTAAAACTACCTCTATGATCAACATTCATCTTCAACGGATAGCTAAAAGCATCCACTGAAAGATATGACAGATAGGTAGCGTAGAGCTTGTTTTCAAACGCGTTACCTACATTTGGAACAGATAGGTTGTCCCTGCTACTTTTAAACGAGTAGAGCAAATCAACAATCTCTCCCAGGCTCACTGAATGAACTATGGGAACCATACAAAATTGACCGTCCTTATGTTCATGACCACTCAATGCTGCAATAAGTTCATCTACCACATCATCTATGTAGACTAGGTTTATCATGACCATAGGGTCATTCACCTGAATAGGCAACCCATTAGCTATGTTATTGCAGAATGTGGCCACAGCACTATTATAGTTAGGTCGACACCATTTACCAAATACATTTGGAAAGCGGTAGACCAATACCTTTGCTCCCACTAAAGCAGAGTAATCAAACATCAACTGCTCGCCAGCCCTCTTAGATTCTGCATAAGGATTATCAAGAGTAGCTTGAGTAGACGAGGCGTTCATAACTGGGCAGTTATTGTTATATTTCTTTAGTGTATCCAACAACCTTGAGACAAATCCAAAATTACCAGACATAAATTCTGACTCTGTTTGTGGACGATTAACTCCTGCCAAGTTAAATACGAAATCTGCATTCTTGCAGTATATATCTAATTCAGATGGGTCACTATCAATGTCATACTCATATACCTTTATATCTGACGAGATATGGTCATTCTTAGCCTTGCCAGATTGTATGTTATGTAAGCTAGACACTAGGTTTC
>JAWXTS010000008.1:0-36795 GCA_044433305.1 Rikenellaceae bacterium
TAGAGAAACCAACATATCGTAAAAAAGCAAAATCAGCAATAGGGTTGCAACCCTATTGCTGATTTATAAACTTTATATATTTTTGTATCAAACCTGTAAACTTTTTTCAGGACGACACAAGAAGCTTTGTTCTCTATCTGTGGAATCTTATAAGAGCTATGATAAGCTGTTTAAGATTTGTTGCTACCTGCTGAGACTCGTGCAGAGTATTCATATAAACAAGATAAACGTTTATGTTCTCTGATGTCTGAGAGTCTTGTATTCTCTTGGCGTGAACATCTGTAATCTTGTTGATGTCTAGGCGAAGAGCGTCTATGTCAGCCGAAAGGGCATCTAGTAGCGTGAACTCTTGTTTCTCTATCATGGTCTTAGAACGCTGCATAAGAGCTACCAAGCGGTTACGAACAGGGATAAACTCCTGAGTACACTCCTTTGAAAGAGGGTTGAAGTTGTTGTCTGCATGCTCCTTGAATGGCTCGCCCATACGTTTCAGGCTGCTTGTTAACTGAGAGCTGTTGTTGGTAATAGCGTGGAACCATGTGTTGTGAGTAACTGTTGTCTCAATATCAGAACGTCTTAGCCCTTGAAGCTGACGGCGTTTAAGCTTCTTGTAGAAGTTACGTTCTTTGTTGATAGAGCTGATAGCTTTGTTAAGACCCTTGATATCCTCTGTGATAAAGCTCTCGGTAAGTTTCAAGCAGTTTTGAGAAGAGTGCTCTAGGGTTCTTATAATAGAGTCGTCTATGTGCTGAGTAAGTAGAGTCCAGATTTCAGCCTTGTCTGTTGATTCAATCATCTTGCTATAAATCTCGTCGTCTTTAACATCTAGACTATCTTTGTTGTTCTTCTTCATTTTGGTGCCGCCCTTGAATAGGATGTAAATTGCAAGCAGTGCGCAAAGAACCATAACTAGCGTGCCACCAAAGTACATAAGTGATGCAAATACGAAGCATAGTATGAAGGCTGCTGCACCAGTTATGAACCAACCACCGATAACCGCGATAACACCTGTGATTCTGAATACCGCGCTCTCGCGACCCCAAGCCTTATCAGCAAGAGATGTACCCATGGCAACCATAAATGTTACGTATGTAGTAGACAAAGGAAGTTTGAATGAAGTACCTATGGCAACCAAAACCGCTGCGATAACAAGGTTGATAGACGCTCTGACAAGGTCGAATGATGCACCATCAATTAGTATGGCCTCGCTGTTGTCAAAACGTTTTGCTACCCAGCCCTTAACACCTTTAGGGGTCACTTTATCTACTGACTGTGCTGTCACCTTAGAGAAGCGAACGATTCTGCGCGCCACGGCCGATGAACCGAAAATCTCCTCGCCCTCGTCTTGGCGAGATAGCGATAGTGATGTTTTGATTACGTTCTGTGCTTTTTTGGATTTCATAAGCGAGAACACCATGATGCCACCTGCAATGAACAGATATATCAATGGGGTTTTTGCTGGTGAGTTAAGACTTGTCATAAGGTAACCATCTACTCCCATAGCAGTACCATTTGCGATGTAGTCTTGGTAAGATGAAAGACCTGCTAGAGGCACACCCACAAAGTTTACAAGGTCGTTACCTGCAAATGCCATGGCTAGTGCAAATGTACCTAGAAGCACGATAACCTTGAATATATTAACTTTAAACCAGTGTAGTATTTGCATAATTACACTTAGCACAACAAAGCAGTATAAAAGAATCATGCCTGACTCCTCTTGTAGCATCTGGTAAGTGTCTTTTGGTATGAAAGATATGCTTTTGATACCTTTAATCAACATGAAATATACGATGGCTGTTGCTGCTAGACCACCAAAGACACCTGCAAACCATTTAAGGGTTTTGTTGTAGTTGAAGGTAAACATCAAACGTGTGAGCCACTGAACAATAGCACCAAAGGTGAAGGAAACCATTACTGAAAGGAATATACCTATAATAATCTCGAAGGCCTTGCTGGCGTTAATCATCTCAGAGAAAGAGGCGATGGCGTCAGAACCCATAGACTTGTACAGTGCCACGGCTACGGTACCTCCGATAAGCTCGAACACCATGGATACTGTGGTTGATGTGGGCATACCCAGAGAGTTGAAGATGTCCAGAAGAATTACATCTGTAACCATCACGGCCAGCATTATACACATCAACTCGCTGAAAAAGAAGTACTGAGGGTGGTAGATGCCGTTTCGTGTAATTTCCATCATGCCGTTACTTGTTGCGGCACCAAAGAAAACTCCTATGGCTGCAATGACGACGATGGTTCTGTAAGAGAACGATCGTGCACCCACAGCTGAGTTCAAGAAGTTTACAGCATCATTACTGACACCGACCCAAAGGTCCAAAATTGCTAAAAGGCACAAAAAGACAATAATGCCTAAGTAGATAGTTTCCATATATTTTAATATTTATGTCGGCAAATATACTAATATTATGTTACAAACGTGTTACAAGTGGATTAATCTAATGTTAAACCTTTCTGAGTGAAAAAATAAACTCAGTTCCGCCACCTATTCGCTCCTGAGCCACGATGTTGCCCGAGTGTATCATGACAGCATTCTTGACAATCGAAAGCCCCAGACCTGTGCCACCCATCTTACGGCTACGTCCCTTATCCACGCGGTAGAAGCGTTCAAAGATTCTGTCTAGGTGTTCTCGTGGTATGCCGATTCCGTTATCAGATAAGCACACACGGTATGATTCGCCCGAGTCCGTAATCTTGATTTCTATCCTGCTGCATCCAGAATAGGATAGGGCGTTGTCAATCAAGTTTGCAAAGATAGAGTGCAGCATGGTCTGATTACCCATCATATTGAGTGGGTTGTCAAATTTGTTAGACATTATAACTCCTGTCTGTTCTATCTTCGGCAAGGCCTCTGTTATCACATCATTTATGATGCTGCTAAGGTCAAGCTCGGTCTTGGTAATCATCTCGCTGGCCTCGTCCATGCGTGTTATTGTCGATATGTCGAACAGAAGTTTGGTTAGACGCTCCACCTGAACGTGACTCTTATTTATAAAGTCCATGCGCTTATGAGGCTCTAGCTCAGGATTATCTATCATAATTTCTAGGTAGCCCTTGATGCTGCTTACGGGAGTCTTTAGTTCGTGGTTGATGTTTTGTGTGAGTTGCTTCTTGAGCTTTGCCTTTTCTTGTTCGTGCTGCATTATAAGCTCGTGCTCGCCTTCGAGTCGCTCCTTGGTCTTTTTAAGCTCAGAATATAGGCGCACCACCTGAGAAGATATCTCTCCCAGTTCGTCATTTTGAAATTCGCCTATGTTGTCTACTGATTCGCCACGCGAGGTAGTGTATACAAACTTGCGTAGCTTCTCGATGTTGGCTCCCAGACGCCTTGTTATCATAAAGCCAAAGAGACTTATTATAATGGCTATGCTAGACATAAACCATAGGAACTTGCTATCGGCACTTAGCACCTCACTAAGAGACATACTATAAGGTAGTGCCGAACGTATAATCTTGCCATCGGTTAGTGTCGCAGAGTAGAAATATTCTTGGTTGGTGCTTTCAGATAATCGTCGCACGGTATATCCCATGCCTGTTGCCATAGCCTGTATTACCTCGGGTCTGTCAGCATGGTTGTTGAAGGTGTAGCGGCCATCTCTGTTCTGTGAGTCGAACAGAACCACACCATTACCATCGATAACAGTTATCCTTAGCTCTTTAGGTTCTTGCGAGTAGATTTCTCTCAGCTCGGCTCTTAGGTTGTTTTTGTTGTAGCTCAAAGATTCACCAACGCGGGTGTTGATAACCTGTAACCTATAATTGAGCATATTGATTTTATATGCTTTCTCGCGCTGATATTGAAAGGCAATAAAGCATAGCATATAAACGCCAAATAGTATAATGGCGTAGAGAAAGACCCTCTTGTGAAAGGGAATACTAACTTTCAAATCCGTAGCCATATCCTAGTCGTGTAACTATGTGGTCGCCATAAGGACCTATTTTCTTGCGTAGGCGTGTGATGTTCACATCCACGGTTCTATCCAAAACTATTACCTCGTCGCTCCATGCTAGTCTTAGAATCTCCTCGCGCGAAAAGATGCGTCCTCTGTTCTGCATAAGCAGAGATAGTATATCGAGCTCTTTCTTTGTTAGTTGTACCTCGATTCCATCTAGAGTACATACTTTTTTTGCTAAATCGACCTTTAGTGTCTCGTAAGAAATTTCAGATTTGGCTATGCTCGCAGGACCAGAACTTGATGTACGTCTAAGTATGCTCTTGACGCGGGCAACAACCTCACGAGTAGAGAAAGGCTTAGATATATAATCGTCAGCTCCTATGTTCAGACCCATGACAGTGTCGTCCTCGGTGTCCTTTGCCGTGCAGAATATAATAGGCGTGTTTTCTGTTTTAGGGTTTTTCTTTAGCTGCTTGGCCATCTTAAAACCGCTCATGCCTCCCATCATAACATCGAGCAACAGCAAGTCATAGCTCTCTAGATTCATCTCTAGGGCTTGCTCTGCGCTGTACGCAACATCAACGTTATATCCTTCTACCTCTAGATTAAATTGTAGAATTTCGCATAGGGACTCTTCGTCATCAACAACAAGTATTTTCTTCGTGTCTGCCATAGGGTTTGGTTTTGTAGGAGCAAAAGTAATTATTATACCTTTATAATAAAAACAGTTGCAAACTCTTAACAGGATTGTAATATTAAGTTAAAGCTAATTAATAAAATTGCAACATTCGTGTAATTAGATTGTAATATACATGCTTCACCTTTGCAGCGAACAAAAAAGCATAGAAATGAAAAATATTTTTCGCATCGCATTATTTACAATTACAGGGTTGTTGTTTTCAGCCACACTATCTGCACAGACAATCGCAGGTAAGGTTATAGACCAACAAACCAGCGAACCTCTGATTGGTGTTGCCGTTATCGTTAAAGGCTCTACTACGGGTACCTCTACGGACATTAATGGTGAGTACATACTCCATAATGTTACATCTGGAAGCATCCTTGAGGTTAGCTACATCTCTTATAAGACTATCGAGACCGATGCTCTAGAGTTAAAAGCAGGCGAGGCCTACGCCATCAACTTCTCAATGGAGAGTGACGATATGTCTATCGAGAGTGTAAGAGTCGTAGCTCGCAAGAACCTTGAAAGCGAAGGTACACTAAAAAATGAAAGAATCAAAGCATCTTACGCAATAGAAAATCTTGGAGCCGTTGAAATGAAGCTTAAAGGTATCTCAAATGTTGCTGAGGGTGTCAAAAAAATCACTGGTATATCTACTGCCAACTCTGGTCAGTTGTTTGTGCGTGGTCTAGGTGACCGTTACAGCATTACAACTCTTAATGGTCTTCCTATTGCATCTCCAAACCCTGATAATAAGCTTATTCCGCTAGAACTTTTCCCTTCTTCTGTGGTTAAGAACATCACTGTGAGCAAGGTATATAACGTATCTTCTTTTGCAGATTACTCAGGTGCTCGTATTGATATAGGTACTAAAGAGTCTGTGGGTGACGACTTCCTTTCGGTATCATTTAAGACAGGTATGACCTTCGGAACTCAGTTTCAAGATTTCTACAAGGGTGATGGAATAAATTTCTTTAGCACAGATAAAGTGCCTTCAGAGGTGCGTGATATAGATGGAACTCTAGCCTTTAGAGAATATGCTAAAGAGAACGAGCTTTTCGCTACTACTTTCTCTGCTGATAAGATTACAGCTCTGCCAGACTTTGGTGGTTCTATCAGCGGCGGTAAATCATGGACTATAAAAGGTAGCAACAAACTATCCTTGTTGGCCTCTATTAGTGCATCTAAAGAATCTACAAGCCAGTATGACAGCTACTTCTCTGTGTTGAACAAACAAGGTGTTGCCAATAGTGACTACTACTATGATACTTATGCAACCAACCTTAAGGCTTCGGGTTTGTTGAGCCTAGGTTATAACTATGGTGATGGTGATGCCATAAACTACACTATGTTCTATGCACGTGACTACACCAACGAATATAAATATCGTGATGGTTACTTTGGTGATGACCGCGATGACCACTTTATCGGTACATCTAACGTAACCCGCATCTACAACCTTCTTTACAACCAGCTTGCAGGACACCAACAAATGGGTGAGCGTTTCAAACTTAGCTGGGCTGCTGCTTATGGTTCAACAGGTAGTGACGAGCCAGACCGTCGTCAATCTACATTCCTGCTTAACGAAGATACGGGCGATTTGACACTATATAGTCTTAATAACCAAGAGACCATGCGTTACTTTGGTGAGCTTGACGAGACAGAGGTTGTGGGCGATTTGAAACTTAACTACACCTTTGGCAAACAGAACCTAATAACTGTGGGTGGTACTTACAAATCAAAGAATCGTGATTTCTCTTCTATCCGTTTCTACTATGACCTATCGAGCGTTAATGATGTTAATGTTGATAATGTGTTCCAGACAGAGGATTTGGTAGGTTATGATATGATTTCTAATGGTTCTATCAACCTTTACAAGAATGATCCAAGTAGCGGTTATTATACAGCTAGCACAGATGTTTATGCTGCCTTTGCCGAACTTGATTACTATATCGACGATATCATGTTGATTAATGTGGGTGTTCGCTACGAGAATGTGACTTCTGTTGTAGACTACTATGACAGTGGCGCAGGAACCTCAGAGATACCTAGTTCAGATTTCTTCCCAACATTGAACCTAAAATATAACATCAATGTAGAACACTCACTACGCTTTGGAGCTTCGCGCACGGTAACTCGCCCATCATTTATTGAGATGGCTCCATTCCTTTACCAAGAGTCTATGGGTGGAGAGCAAATCAAGGGTAACGCTGATATAGAAAATGGTTATAACATTAACCTTGACCTTCGCTATGAGTACTTCAAGGACAAATCAACAGATATGATTTCGCTTGCAGGTTACTACAAAGTGCTTCAAAACCCTATCGAGCGCGTACAAAGCTCTATCGCTGGTGACGACGTGTTGAATACATTTAGAAATGCTGATAATGGTCTAGCCGCAGGTGTTGAGCTTGAACTACGTAAGGCTATCACTCCTGAGCTTAAGTTCAACTTCAACGCATCATACATGTACACTAACATTCAGCTTCCAGACGATTCGGGTTACACAGACACAGAGCGTATGTTGCAAGGTGCTTCACCTTACCTTATGAACGCTGATATTAGCTACTCTAAGACATTTAACTCTGGTGCTAACTTCTCTACGGCCTTACTTTACAACCTTCAAGGACCACGTATCCACTCAGTAGGTCGTGATGGAATCAGCAACGTTATGGAGCAGGCATTCAATATGTTGAACTTCACTTGTTCTTACTCTTTCCCAAACAATAACTGGTCTATAAATGCAAGTGTAAACAACCTTCTTAATTCTGATAACAACTATGTTCAGGATGTTGACGGGGTAGAGGTTCTTGTACAGCACTACGAGCGTGGCGTTGGTGCCGAGCTTGGTCTAAGCTACAATTTCTAGGATAAAACAATTCAATCAATAAATCAAACACTTTTTAATCAAATTTAATCTAACAAAAATGAAAAAGATTAATTTTAAATTGGCTATGTTAGCCTTCGGAGCAATGGTTGCTCTTGTATCTTGTGACAACGATGACAACGATCCTAATGGCGATCCTAACGAGGATGAGTACGCGCTAGTAGGTGGCGGTATCAACAATCCTATCACAGAGGATGTAACTCTTAAGGCTGGTGAGACTTACACTCTAGAGGGTGAGTACTTCGTGGCAGCTCCTGCTTGCCTTACAATCGAAGAGGGTGTTACTATCATAGCTCAAGACGGTAACGATGTTGCTTACATCTTGATTGAGCAAGGTGCTACTATCGAGGCTAAAGGTACTGCTTCAAACCCTATCGTAATGACATCTGAGGTTCAAGAGCGTGGTGCTTGGGCAGGTCTTCACATCTGCGGTAAAGCTCCTATCAACGCTACTGCTGGTACAGGTGTTTCAGAGGTTGGTCTAAGTGCTTATGGTGGTACTACTTCTGATGATAACTCAGGTGCTCTAGAGTATGTACGTATTGAGAACGCTGGCTACCCTTACTCTACTTCTACTGAGGCTAACGGCTTTACATTCTATGGTGTTGGTAGCGGTACTAAAGTAAACTACATCCAAGCACACAATGGTGCTGATGATGGTATCGAGTTTTTCGGTGGTACAGTAAACGCTAAATATGTAGTTTCTTCAGACAATAAAGACGATGCTTTCGACTGGACTCAAGGTTGGACTGGTAAAGTTCAGTACCTAGTTGTTACTCAAGGTGATGGTCTAGAGGCTGACCAAACTATCGAGGGTGACAATAGCAAGTCTGACTATGCTATGACTCCTGTTTCTCACCCAACTTTGTCTAACATCACAATGATTGGTTATGACAACAGCTCTAACACTTCAGGTGCTCTTCTTCGTAACGGTACATACTTCAACATGTACAACGCTATCATGACAGGCAAATCATCTAACCTTGTTATAGATGGTACTGATGATGGTGACTCAAACAGCACTGACCTTAACCCAACTGATACTTCTCTAGACAACGGTACTTCAGAGTTCAAAGCTGTTGCTATTGCTGGTAGCTTCTCAAACAAAGCTACTTCTCCTAAGTATGGTGAGACTGAGTTTATCGCAGCTGGTAACTCTGTTGGTAACGACTTCTCTAGCGTTTTGACTGGTTATGTTGGTTCTCTAGCAGGTGGTTATGATATTTCAGCAGACGATAGCTTCTTCGATGCAACTGACTTTATCGGTGCTGTTAAAACTGGTGCTGACTGGACTGCAAACTGGACTAGCTTTGAATAAGTAACTCTAAGGTTTTAATATACTACTTTCTTGGGTCGACTCTTAATGGGTCGGCCTTTTTTTATTCTAGTCTACTTGAGCTACTCCTTCTTATTGCTATGAAGGCAAAGCCTAGGGCTATGTAGGCGGTGCTGGCTAGTGTGAAACAACTACTGCCAATAAAGCTAAACAGCAGTAGGGAGCAGGCAGTGCCCAGCGCAAAGGATGCCACCAGACTAAGCTCGAAAGCTATATCGCGCTTTGTCTCGGCCATGTTCATCATGTACTCGCCTATGTATTGACCCAGATTACTGAATGTGGTTGTTAGGTGTGATGGCTTGAAAGAGACCCCTCGATATGAATATATAAGGGCGTTCTGTATGCCCATGATAAGGCTCATAGAGGCCAGAAAGATTATATCAAAGCAGCTCAGAAAAGTGTTGCATAGCAGAATCACTAGGCCACATATTATCTGAGCCTCGCCATAGCGGTGACTTATGTCGAACTCGCGACGACGATTTACAAATGAAGCCAAAATTCCCCCAGCAAGAAACAGAGAGCATATCACCGCCAGAGTCAAGGTCCTTTCAAATTTGTGCTCCCATGCGTCATAGATTATGTCAACAAAATTGCCCGTGCAGTGTGACACGGCATAGGTGTAGTAGGCTATGGTCAACATATTTATATAAGCACTCATAAAGCCTATGGAATATATCCACAGGCTTGTAAGTCTGTTGAAGGTGCGTTGTTTCATCTGTATGGCAAATATCACCTTATCGTGTCAACAAATGTGCCAACGACCTCTTATGCTTTAGTCTACGCTAGAATGTTTAGAACTTGTTGCCAAAGTGTATTACCATTAATTCATTGTCGACAAACTCTTGTAGCCTCTCTTGGCTTATGGGGTGAGGATAGCTCATTATGAGCAGGGGCAGTTCTTCTCCATCTATCTGTCTGTACGAGGGTTGGAAATATCTGTGGTCGTTTAGCACAAAGCCTAGCCGCTCATAGAATCCCACGCGCCTAGTGCTTAGCTCGTTGGTCGGATGTTCAACTTCGAGTAAGATGTCTTTGGAGTCTTCGTTTATGAAATCGGTGATTATCTGTGCTCCTAGTCCCTTACCCCTTACTGCACTAGATGTTGCTAGGTGCTCGATGTAGCGCAGGTTGTCGAAATCCCACCACGATATAAGCCCTACGGCTTTTCCTTGGTATAATATGGCGTCAAAATGAAACTGCGTGTATGTCAGAGCCTGTGTGTGATAATCTAAGTCTCTGCGTTCTATTTCGGGGAAGCTGCTTAGATAAAGCTCCCAGCAGAAAGAAAATAAGGTGTCTTTCTCTGAGGTTATTCTTTGTCGTATTATCATAATCTGGTCTTTTGTGTAAAGGTATGCTTTATTTTCAGAAAAAGTAGCATGATAATATAAAACACAAAAAAAGCACTTATATTTCTATAAGTGCTTTGTGTGGGAGTTGAGGGAGTCGAACCCCCGACCCTCTGCTTGTAAGGCAGATGCTCTAAACCAACTGAGCTAAACTCCCGGTTACCCGGCGAATCTTGTTCCCTGATTGCGAGTGCAAAGATAGCGATAAAATCGGCATCTCCAAACTTTTTCGGGTAGTTTTTTATGTTTTTATTCCTTTTTAAGGTCTATCATCAATTCGTCAAGCTGCTCTTGGCTGATTGTTGAAGGAGCGTCAGCCATCACGTCACGACCGCTATTGTTCTTAGGGAAAGCGATATAGTCGCGGATAGAGTCAGATCCACCGAACATAGAACACAAACGATCGAAGCCAAAGGCTAGACCACCGTGAGGAGGTGCGCCAAACTTAAATGCGTCAAGCAAGAATCCGAACTGCTTGTATGCTTCCTCTGGAGTGAATCCCAAAATCTCGAACATAGTAGCTTGAAGCTGCGCGTCGTGGATACGAATAGAGCCACCGCCAAGCTCAACACCGTTCATAACAAAGTCGTAGGCATTGGCGCGAACGGCTTTGGTGTCGGTCTTAAGAAGCTCCATGTCTTCTGGTTTTGGAGATGTGAAAGGGTGGTGCATAGCATAGTAGCGCTGAGTTTCCTCGTCCCACTCAACAAGAGGGAAGTCAACAACCCATAGTGGTGCAAACTTGCTCTTGTCGCGTAGACCTAGGCGTGAACCCATCTCTAGACGAAGCGTTCCTAGGGCCGATAGAGTTTTGCTCTTCTTGCCTGCAAGGATAAGTATCAGATCGCCTGCCTTAGCCTCGCATTTTGCTGCTATCTCGGCTAGCTTCTCTGGTGAGTAGAATTTGTCGACGCTAGACTTGAATCCTCCGTCAGCCTCACAACGTATATATACCAGTCCTGTTGCTCCAACCTGTGGACGCTTAACAAAGTTAGTAATTTCGTCAATTTGCTTGCGTGTGTAAACAGAGCAACCCTCGGCAACAATAGCACCTATGTACTCAGAGTTGTCGAATACAGAGAATCCAACACCCTGCATGTCGCTAGTAATCTCATTGAAGGTCATGCCAAAGCGAATATCTGGTTTGTCAGAGCCATATTTTGCCATAGCCTCAGCATAAGGCATGCGAGGAACCGTGTCCAACTCAACACCAAGCGTAGTCTTGAAAATATGTTTTGCGTATCCCTCAAACATGTTAAGCACGTCCTCTTGGTCTACGAAAGACATTTCGCAGTCAATTTGTGTAAACTCAGGCTGGCGGTCAGCACGAAGGTCCTCGTCGCGGAAGCAACGCACAATCTGGAAATATTTGTCATAGCCCGAAACCATAAGCAGCTGCTTGAAGGTCTGAGGTGATTGAGGCAAAGCGTAGAACTCGCCTTGGTTCATGCGTGAAGGAACGATAAAGTCGCGAGCACCCTCTGGTGTCGACTTAATCATATAAGGAGTCTCGATTTCAAGGAATCCATTGTCCGAAAGGTAGCGGCGTGTTTCCTGTGCTATGCTATGACGCAAAATCATGGCGCGCTGAAGAGGCGGACGTCGTAGGTCAAGAAAACGATATTTCATGCGGATGTCGTCACCACCATCGCTGTTCTCCTCGATAGTGAATGGTGGAACCTCGGCTGCATTCAAGATATTAATTTTCTCTACGGCAATCTCAATGTCGCCAGTAGGGATTTTGTTGTTCTTAGATGCGCGCTCGATAACCTTGCCACTTACCTGAATCACAAACTCGCGACCAAGTTTGCTGGCCTCGGCTTGAACTTCTTGTGCAGAGTGCTCGTCTACGGCAAGCTGAGTGATGCCGTATCTATCACGTAGGTCAATAAATGTCATTGCGCCTAGGTTACGTACCTTCTGTACCCAACCTGCAAGGGTTACGTTTGTGCCCGTATCAGAGCTGCGGAGCTGTCCGCAAGTGTGAGTTCTATACATTTTTTATATCTTTGTTTTCTAAATAGTCAACAAAGGTAATAATTTCTTATGAATGATACTCAACAACAGCACGAATTTTTTATGAATCAGGCCTTAGAAGAGGCGCGCAAGGCTCTGTCTCGCTCTGAGGTGCCCATAGGTGCGGTGGTAGTTTATAATGGTCGCATCGTTGGGCGCGGTCACAATATGACCGAATCGCTTGGTGATGCCACCGCCCATGCCGAGATGCAAGCACTGACTTCTGCAGCCTCGACTTTGGGGAATAAATATCTTGCCGATTGCACTCTCTATGTTACGATCGAGCCTTGTGTGATGTGCGCAGGGGCGTGCTACTGGAGCCAGATAGGCCATATAGTATATGGTGCACAGGACAATAAGAGGGGGTATTCGTGTACGCAGGCACGACTCTTGCACCCAAAAACAAAGGTTGAAAAAGGGGTTCTTGAGCACGAGTGTTCGAGGCTTGTAAGTGATTTTTTCAAGCGTTTGAGAAAATAAGATTTTTTTTTCGGAAAAAAATACATAACTTTGTGCTTAACCTTAGTAAATTAATTAATAGACTTAATATGAAAATCACTAAAATTTGTGTAGCACTTACATGTGCTTTGATGACCACAGCGGGCGTATTCGCTCAAACCGCAGCCGAAGTAACTACAAAATACAACGATGCCGGTGCTCTTCTACAACAAAAAAATTATGCTGGTGCCATTGCAGCTCTTGAAGAAGTTGTTGATATGGGTGTAGCTGTTGGTGGTGACGCTCTAACTACTGTTGAATCAGCTCAGAAGCTTCTTCCACAATGTTATTACAGTGCGGCGATGCAATCTGCTGGTCAGAAAAACTTTGACGCTGCTCTAGAGGGCTTTACTACTGCTGCTGAGCTAGGTGAGCTTTACGGTGCAGTTGATATTATGAGCAGAGCAACAGCAATGATTAGCAAAGTTTATATGGCTCAAGGCGGTGACGCTTTCAACGCTAAAGACTGGGCTACATCTATTGACGTATTTGGTAAAGGTTATGCTGCTAACCCTCAGGACACTCAACTAGGTCTTTTGCTAGCAAAAAGCTACGCTGAGAACGGTCAAATGGACGAGGCTACTCAGACTTACCAAAGCATTATCGCTCTAGAGGCTCGCAACAGCCGTTTCAAACCAGCTGCTGATCAAGCTAAATCTGAGATTTCAACTTACTTGTTGCTTATGGCTCAAGAGGCTGCTACTGCTAACGAGGTAGATAGTGTATACTCTATCACAGCAAATATCATCGAACTAGATCCTACAAACGCTGCTGCTCACATGATGCGCGTTCAAACAGCTACAAATGCTAAAGACTTCGATTCAGTAATCGAGTTTGGCGAGGCTGCTGCTGACGCTCAAGTTGACGAAGAGGGTAAATCTAACGCTTACTTCTTGCTAGGTGCTGCTTACCAAAACAAAGAGAACAAAGCTAAAGCTATTGAGACTTACAAGCTAGTTACTTCTGGTACTAATGTTGATACAGCAAAAGCACAGATTACTGCTCTAAGCAAATAGTTTATTGTTTTGCAGAATATATTCAGAGGCCCAGAATAGTCTCTAAAATAAAAATATTTAATGTATGTAAAGAAGGTATTTCTAGATTGTATAATTTTAGAAGTACCTTCTTTGCTATTTGTTACGACCTAATTACTAACTAATATCTAATAGAATGAAAACCAACCTAATGTTTGCTGCTGCAATTTCTGCCGTAGCAATGATGGCGGTGTCTTGTGGCTCGTCGTCAACAGAAGAAAAGGCAAAGCCTGCTCCAGTGATTTGGAACATGGCTGGCATTGATGCCAAAGCTCAAAAGATTCAAGCTGGCGAGACTAGCGAGTTCTTCGAGAACATGAAAAAAGAAGCTGACGAGATTTTAACAACACCAGATCCAACGGTTGTTGAGAAACCTCATGCTCCAGTTAGTGGAGATATTCACGACTATATGTCTTTGAGCCGCTACTGGTGGCCAGATCCAGATAGTCCTGATGGACTTCCTTACATCCGCCACGATGGTTTGTCTAACCCAGAGCTTAATCAATATGACCGTCACCGTCTAGGTGAACTAGGTTCTTCAGTACAGACTTTGGCCCTTGTATATTATGTTTCTGGTGAGCAGAAATATGCAGATAAAGCGATTTCAAGATTACGCACATGGTTTGTGAATCCTGAGACACGCATGAATCCAAACTTGAAATTTGCTCAAATCAGAAAAGGCCAACATGGTGACAACGGTTACCGTACAGGTCTTCTTGATGGTTACTCTTTCGTAAATATGCTAGATGCTGTTGCGTTGCTAGAGAGAAAAGAGGCTCTACCTCAAACTCTTATTGATAGCATGCAGATGTGGTTTGGTGAGCTTTCAGAGTGGATGTTGACTTCTCAACTAGGTATTGACGAGGGCAACTCTGACAACAACCACGCTGTTGCTTATGACGCTCAGGTTATCCGCTATGCTATGTATGGTGGTCGTGACTCTGTTGCTCGTGCGGTTATCAACGCTTTCCCTGCACGTCGTCTTGACACTCAGGTTACTGAGGATGGTCGTCAGCCAGTTGAGTTGGCACGCACAAATGCCTTTGGTTACACCAACTTTAACATAGGACATATGTTGGATATTTCTGATATGGCTAAGGCTATGGGCATAGATTTGTATCCTGCCTCTAATCGTGCTATCGAGCGTGCTATTGACTGGATGTTGCCTTTCACAACAAACAGAGATGCCTTTGAATATCAACAAATAGGTAATTGGGATTCTGCACGTCACACCTTTGCTCGCAACTGTCTACGTGCTTCTAAGTATGGCAAAACAGAAGAGTATAAAGCATACTACGAGGCTCAGAAATCTAATCCAGAATCAGCTACTTTCGAGTTTTTGTATGTTGAGTAAATAAAAAACATATATATTTAAGAAGAGTAGGCCAAAAACCTACTCTTTTTTTGTACTTTTGGGGGCTAATTACATCACTAATATTATGGTTGCACCAAAAACAAAGAAGATAGAATTGCTTGCTCCGGCCAAGGACTTTGCTCATGGGCAGATGGCATTGCTTTGTGGTGCCGATGCGCTATATGTTGGTGCACCCATGTTTGGTGCTAGGGCGGGTGCTGGTGCCTCGCTAGAGGATATTACTGGGCTTTGTAGCTTGGCTCACCTCTATGGTGCTAAGGTCTATGTGGCAATGAACACGCTGCTCTATGATTCTGAATTGGATGTTGCTCGTAAGGTCGCTTGGGATGTGTATAAGGCTGGTGCTGATGCTCTTATCGTGCAGGATATGGCCTTTGTAGCTATGGACGACATGCCCGATATTGCGTTGCACTCGTCTACTCAGATGTGTAATAATGACCCACGTGTTGTTGAATTCCTGCATGGCAGTGGCTTTTCGAGAGTCATACTTGAGAGGGCCTTGTCGTTAGAGGACACGGCGGCAATATCTGCTAGTTGTGATGTTGAGATTGAGGCTTTTGTGCATGGGGCAATATGTGTCTGCAATAGCGGAAGATGCTATATGAGCCTTTCTATGGGCAGTGGGCGCAGCGGCAACAGAGGTGACTGTATGCAGTCGTGCAGGATGCCTTACCAGCTGTTGGACAGAGAGCTAAAGCCTATTAAGGGCTTTAGTGGTAAGCACCTACTTTCTATCTCGGATATGAACCGTAGTGGTGATTTGCGCGAGATGATAGACGCTGGAGTCAGCTCGTTCAAAATCGAGGGGCGATTGAAAGATATGGCCTATGTAAAGAATATAGTTAGCTATTATAGGCGCGAGCTGGACGCTATTATATCTAGCGATAATGGGCTTGAGAGGGCCTCTTGTGGGCGTTCGATGGTTGGCTTCGAGCCTAACCCACAGAAGAGCTTTGCTCGTGGGGCAACAAGTTATTTCCTGAATACGCGCAAGGGGAAGATAGCAACCTTTGACTCGCCCAAATCTTCGGGTTATTATATAGGAGAAGTGTCACATGTGGGTCGAGATTATATTGTTGTTGATGGACTGGTCGAACCGCTAGAAAATGGCGATGGCATTTGCTTCTATGATAGGCAGTCGGTGCTTTGCGGTACAAATATAAATAAGGTCGATGGTAAGCGAATCTATCCTAATAGGCTAGACGGTATAACCTCTGGTACAAAGATATACAAGAATTTTGATAGGACTTTTAGCCTTGCTTTGGCGGGCTGTATGCCACGACGTGTTAGAGATGTCGTTGCTACTTTTAGTTTTAGTGAGCAGGAGCTATCTTTGAGCCTTGAATGTGGCGGAATGATGGTTGAATCTAGGGTGGAGAACGAATTTTCGCCTGCTAGAAATATTGAGCTTGCCGAGCGTACCATAACCACCCAGATTAAAAAGAGTAGCCACTCAGCATTCGATATAGTAGATGTCAAGATGCCCGAGCAGGGGGTGTTGCCCTTTGTTGCTGTATCTTTGCTCAATAGCCTTAGGCGTGATGCTCTAGAGTTGTTGGAGGTGAAATTATCTGAGACGAAATACGATAGAAGTCGAGGGGTCGATAATAAACCTTGTTACCCATATAAGATAATTGCTCAGGATAATAGCATTGTAAATGAGCTTGCTAAGAACTTCTTCTTGGGGCGCGGTGTCGAGATGTTTGAGAGTCCCTTGGAGGCTAGTAAAAATTTTGATATGCAGAGGGTTATGACTTGCCGCTATTGTGTGCGCCGCGAGATTGGGGCGTGCCTAAAAGATGCAGGGGCTGCATATAACAAGGTCGTTCCGCGTAGTGAGCTTTATGTGCGCACGGGTCCCCACACCTATAAGCTGGGCTTTGATTGCAAAAAATGTGAAATGTATATATTGAAATATGGAAAGTAAAATATTAACTCCACAGCAGTGGCGCGACTATGAACTTATTGATAGTGGCGATGGAGAGAAGCTAGAGCGTTTTGGACGCTTTGTTACTGCACGCCCCGAGCCGCAGGCTATATGGCCAAAGTCGCTGAGTGCAGAGCAGTGGCGCAAGATGTCTAACGCGTATTTCCGCGTAGACAAGGGCGGAGATGATAAGGGCGAATGGTTTGCCTCGCGTGAGATGCCCGAGCAATGGAACATATCCTACAAGAATACTAAAGGTCTTGACATAAAGTTCCGCCTTGGTATGACATCATTTAAGCATGTGGGAATCTTCCCCGAGCAGGCCGCAAACTGGGACTTTATCTATGAGCAGACCAAAAGGATAGGCCCTAATGCTAAGGTGTTGAATCTTTTTGCTTATACAGGTGGTGCTACCATGGCTGCCCGTGCAGGAGGTGCACAAACCACGCATGTGGATTCTATTAAGCAGGTTGTTGGCTGGGCAAAAGAAAATATGGAGCTTTCGGGCTTGGATAATATTCGCTGGATTATAGACGATGCCCTTAAATTTGTTAAGCGCGAGGTTAAGCGTGGTAGCAAGTATAACGGTATTATCCTTGATCCGCCAGCCTATGGTCGTGGCACCAATGGCGAGCGTTGGGTCTTGGACGAGAATCTTCCAGAGATGTTGGAGCTGTGCGGTCAGCTGCTTGAGGACGAAAACTCGTTCCTTGTGCTGAACCTATATTCTATGGGGCTGTCGGCTATGTTGGCACGCACGGCAATACATTCTTTCTTTGGAAAGATTGATGGTGAGCAGTTTGGTGAGCTTTACTTTCAGGACAAGTCACAAAAATGCCTACCTCTGGGAGTGTACTATCGTTTCTGGAGATAGAGACCTATGGCGCGAGGGAGTTTTAGATTCAAACAATTTGAGATTTGTCAGCCACGTTCGGCCATGAAGCTTTCTACCGATGCCGTTATCTTGGGCGCGTGGTGTTGCTTTGATGGCCACACGAGAGTGCTTGATGTAGGTACAGGCACAGGTATCTTGTCGCTTATGTGTGCCCAGAGGAGTGAGGCTAGCATAATTGCCATAGAGCCTGATAAGGATAGCTATCAAGATGCTTTGGAGAATTTTGAGTGTAGCCCTTGGGGTGAGCGAATCGAGGGCTTGAATCTCAGTCTAGAAGATTTTTGTGCAACAACCCCTGCGCGTTTTAGTCATATAATCAGCAACCCTCCATACTTCAGCTCGTCGCTTAAGTGTGCGGACAAGGCTCGTTCGTCGGCTCGACATAATGACTCGTTGCCCTTTGAGCAGCTTGTCGAACTATCATCCAGATTGCTAGAGGATGCAGGGCGTTTGTCGGTTATTATCCCGGCCTCAGAGCAGAATAGGTTTATGGAGTGTGCATTAAAATATTTTAGCCTAGAGCGATTTTGTAATGTTTTTTCCAAACCCTCGACCAGCCCTAAACGGGTTCTGCTGAGCTTTGGTCGTGGTGATAAATCACAATTAAAATCAGAAAATCTCGTTATAGAAACAGAGACTAGTGGCGAGTATAGCGATGAATTTATTGAACTTACACGCGATTTTTACCTTAAATTTTAGAATGTTTTGTATAATCTAACAAAAAAATGTAGCTTTGTGGTAGATGCAAAATAAATAAGAACTAAAGCATGAAAAAATTATTGATTATATCTGCGGCGGTGCTAATGAGCACGGCAGCAATGGCACAGACAGTGCGCTCATATAGAAGCACAGCCACCGATGCTAACGGCTTGGTTTACACCTTGCCACGCACAAGTTTGGTTGTTAATGTAATTACTCAGCGCGAGAGTGTGCGCAAGGGTCCTTATGCACGTTTCGCTCAGAAGTACTTCGGAACGCTAGCTCCACTTGCAGACAAAGATGTTTATAGCATTGTCGATGCACAGATTAAGGCTTTTGAGGAGGCAGATCCTTCTCAGGTCTATGTGCTTGCCAATAGCGAGAAAAGCCCAGTAGATTTGTACCGTGGCTCTTCTGAGGGTGTTATTGCTCTAGGCCTAGATGGTCAAGGTTCGGCACCAGATCTATTCGCTGCAAAAGATTGTGACAACAAGTGCTATGAATCTACATATAGTGAGCAAGATACAAGCTTTATGAGTGTGCCTATCTCTAGAACAGAAGTCATCCAAAGTTCTATTGAGGAGCAGGCAGCAGCAGCGGCAGCGGCACTATTTAGCCTACGTCGTCGCCGTATCGAGCTTATCACGGGCGATCAAGGCGAGTATGTCTTTGGCGCAGGATTGGGCGATGCTCTGAAAGAAATCGACCGCCTAGAGAAAGAATATATTGCTCTATTCTTTGGCAAGACATTCACTAAGACCATAGTTAATAGCTATAATGTTATTCCTGAGGCAGGCAAGAACACTATTATTGTATGCCGTTTCTCTGAGACTGTCGGAGCAATGCCTACGAGCGATTTGTCTGGTACTCCTATCGTTCTTGAGCTTACACCAGAGAACAAAGCCAAGTCGTCTGTTCTTCCTCTTACGGGAGCCAAAGATGATAGAGATAAGGTTTATGTACGTGTTGCTGATGTTGTGTCATGCCGCTTGGTAGACTCTAACAAAACCATTGTTCAAGAGCGTGTGCCTATCTTCCAGTTTGGTCAGGTTATTCAAGCTCCTATGAGTGCAGTGAAATAACATGGAAGAGAGAATCGAAGATATAGATATTCTAAGAAGGCGGCTTGCGAGCCGCCTTCGTGTTGAGATGAATGGGGCAGTGTCGGCATCTATGCGTAATGCAGGAGTCGATTATAAACTTAACTATGGAGTTTCTATCCCAACGATAAAGGATGTGGCAGCAGATTATAGTGGCAATATGGCCTTGGCCCTAAGGCTTTATGAATCTGATGTGCGCGAGCTACGTCTATCGGCTATATATATTGCATCCCCCGAGGATATTACTGAGGCCATCATAGAGCAGTGGAAGAGTGGGGTTGTAAATACTGAGGTGGCAGAGCAGCTATCGCTGAATATAATCTCTAGGCTGAGCTTTGGCTTTGCTGTTGGTTGGGCGTGGATGGCCAGTAGTGATAAGTATATAAGCTATGCAGGTATGATGTCGCTAGGGGCGCGACTAAGGTTGCTCAAACGAAGCGGTGGCGAGTTGACGGCCATAGAGCTGGGACAACTATTCTCTATTATAGACTTGGCTATTGAGAAGGCCAAGGATGGAGGGCTGTGGTGGCATGGTGCGCTAGCTATGCTATCGGCAGTATGTAACTTTGACAGTATGTATGCTGAGCAGATGAAAACACGATATGACCAGCTCAAGTCTAGTGGTGTGCAGTGGTGGAAGAACCTAGCCTTGGAGCTAGAGTGGCAGCACGAGTATCAGTAGCATAAATCTTGATATTGGCCCCAAGAGAGTGGAATAAACTTTCTTGGGGCTATTTCTTTGAAAATACTTTGTGCACGATTATTGAATACAACCAAATGCTCAATAATATGCATTGTATGGTACTTGATAAAACATTTGTGGTGCTGGGGCTAAGGCCTTGGAATCAAAATAATCCTAGTGAGATAGAGATTCTAGCTCGAAATATAGCGCAAGAAAATAGAGTCCTTTATGTAAACCCTCCCTTGGATTGTGCCGATTTGATAGATTTATCAAGTAGGGAACAGCTCTTTAGTAGCCCTTGTAATCAGTGCGAACACAAGGCTATTCGTTGTGTTTCAAATCAGTTGTGGGTTCTTGATGCGCCTATCATCCTAACACAACTTATGGGCTATCTGCCCGATAAGGCTTTTGATTTTGTTAACCGCTGCAATAATCGTCGTTTGGCCAAGGCTATTCTGTGGGCCTCGCGTAGCCTTGGCCTGCATCCTCAATGGTTGATTAATGCCTCTTGTATGTTTAGCGGCTACTATTTGCCAGATATGCTAGGTGTCGATTACTCCGTATATATGCGTGTTGAGCAGGTTGAGAGGGACAGCGTCTCGCTTGTAGAACATAGTGAGCGTTTGGAGATGCAGCTGGCAAGCAGGTATGATGCTGTGGTGGCGTGTTCTGAGCTACTGTGTGGGTGCTTCAGGAGTATTAATTGCAACACGTTTAATATAGGACATGGCTTCGATTTAGAGAATTGTAGCATAGGTTCTCAGCGCGAGATACCTCAAGGTATGGATAAGATAGTAAAACCCATTGTCGGATTCGTAGGTGATATTTATGAGCCTTCGTTCTCGATGTCGCTAATAAAATATGTGGCCCTGATGCTCCCCGAGGTGGCTGTGCTTTTGGTCGATACATCTGCTGATGCTCATACGCATAAGAGCTTTTCGTTGTTCGATAATATCCATGTTGTACGCTGCGAACACCATGCAGCCCACTACATATCCTTGATGGATATATTTATCAATCCCCAGAACAAGGAGCAGGCCTCAAGCAGCTATTATCCACAGAATGTTATGCGAGCACTGGCACTAGGTAAGATTGTTGTTTCGACATCTACACGAGCCATAGAGTGCTTGCGTTATAATACTCTTATAGCAGATGGCTTTAGGCAGTTTGTAGAATATGTTGAACTGGCACTAGGATATGCCTCTAATAGTGAGCTTGTAAAGCGGCTGAGTGAGTTTGCTTCGTTGCATTCGTGGGAGATGGTTTGCCAGCGTTTCTATGGTGTTGTTGATTTGCTGGGACAGCAGGAATATAAAGATGAAACGTTAAAATGTGAGCTTGAGGGTGTGCCATCCTAATAAAAATTATTAACTTTACGCCATAAACTTTTTTGGATATGGTGGCACTCGAACAAAAATATTATCAGCATTTTCTGGATTATGCTCGCAGCTACTTCAGCGAGGGTAGTTACTCTATCGTCTATAATGTCTTGGAGCAGGCTAGTGAGGCTCTAGAACCTTATACGCGCTATGATGGTAGTCCTATGATTACTCACTCCATAGAGATGGCTATGATAGTAATGCGCGAGATAGGTCTTGGACGTAACTCTGTTGTGTCTACCTTGCTGCATGATGTTGTACGTCTAGGGATACTGAGCATAGATCAGGCAGGTGAGAAATATGGCCGCAACTGTACGGTTATTCTTCGAGGTCTGTGTAATATCTCTGAGGTAGACCCTAAGATGTCTGAAAACCAAAAAGAGAACTTCAAGGAACTTATTGTCAGCTACTCTACCGATCCGCGAGTGATATTGATAAAGTTGGCCGATAGGCTTGAGGTTATGCGCAAGCTTAGCATATTCCCTGCCGACAAGCAACGCAAGAAATCATGGGAAAGTCTTAACCTCTATTCTCAGATTGCACATAAGTTGGGGTTGTACTCTATAAAGAGTGAACTAGAGGATATCTCGTTGAGGTTTCTCGAGCCAAAGGATTATGAGCATATACGCCGCCGCTTGGACGATAGCGAGAAGGAACGTGCCAAATTCATTGCCGAGTTCATAAAACCTATCGATGAGAAGCTTATAAAACAAGGGGTTACCTACCATATAAAAAGCCGTAGCAAGAGCATCTACTCTATATGGCGCAAGATGAAAAAGGGAAACCTTACCATAGACGAAATCTATGATTTGTTTGCCATACGTATTATTATTGATTGCCCTC
Organism: Rikenellaceae bacterium; assembly: GCA_044433305.1. GTDB lineage: Bacteria > Bacteroidota > Bacteroidia > Bacteroidales > Rikenellaceae > JAWXTS01. Next base: position 22,617 of record JAWXTS010000008.1, read on the forward strand.
TAGAGCAAGAAAAACCTCTATGCTGGAATGTCTACTCCATAGTTACAGATTTCTATATTCCTAACCCTGAGCGCATGAGGGACTGGATTTCGATACCTAAATCCAACGGCTACGAGTCGTTGCATACTACCGTTGTTACCAAACAAGGTCACTGGGTCGAGATACAGATACGCACCGAGCGCATGGACGAAGTTGCCGAGCGCGGTGTTGCAGCCCACTGGCGATACAAGGGCGTTGAGAACGGAGGTCTTGGTAGTGACGACTGGTTGTCAAAGCTACGCTCTATTATCGAGACATCAGAGTCTCAGAGTTCTATCGCCGAGCGTTTCGATACTAAGATGTCCACCAGCGAGGTGTTTGTATTTACGCCTAATGGTGATATACGTAAACTATCTAAGGGAGCCACGATTCTCGATTTTGCTTTCGACATACATACGGGCTTGGGTTCTATGTGCACGGGAGGTAAGATTAGAGGTCGCATTGTCCCTATGAAAGAGCCACTTAAAAATGGCGATATAGTAGAGATTATAACCTCAAAGAACCAGAAGCCTAAGGCCGATTGGTTGAACTTTGCTGTTACTAGCAAGGCGCGAGGCAAGATTAAGTCTTATATCCGTGAGGAGCAGGCCAAGGCTGCCAACCTTGGTCGCGAGGAGCTAGAGCGCAAGATGAAGAACTGGAAGATGCCTCAGGCCTTGGATGATGCTGTTACGCTCTTGTGTAAACACTATAAGTTCAAGACAGGAACCGAGCTGTACTATAATATCGTAACCGAGAAGATAAACTTTGCAGAGATAAAGGAACTGCTTCTGGCTGACATGAACCACGAGGGCGAGGAGGTTATAATCCCACCTAAGCGCAAGACTCCAGTTCACGAAGCCAAAGAAGATAATAGCGATGCCCTTATCATAGACCGTGCTTTGCGTAATATAGACTATAAGCTGGCTAAGTGCTGCAACCCAATATACGGAGACAAGGTATTTGGTTTTACCACCGTGTCTTCGGGAATCACCATACACCGCAACGACTGCCCTAATGCTATGCGCCTTAAGGAACGCTACCCTTACCGTGTGCTTCCTGCGTGCTGGCATGACGAGGCCTCGAACAAGGGAGCCTTCCTTGCTACCATACATATACAGGCTGAAGATTCGGTGGGCTTTGTGAATCAGGTTACCGAGGTGCTTACAAAAACGTTGAAGATTACCATGCGCTCTATGAGTTTTAATTCTGTTGGAGGGGTTGTTAATGGTAGCGTTAATATAGAGGTTACGGGAGCACCTGTTGTTGATACGGCGATATACAACCTATTGAGGATTAAGGGTATGCAAAAAGTTTATAGAGAATAATGAAGCGTATTATTTTCATTACCTTGGGGGTTCTATGTGTTGGTTTGGCTATGGCAGGTATGGTTTTGCCATTGTTGCCGACAACGCCTTTCCTGTTGCTTGCACTATGGTTGTTTCTGCGCTCGTCGCCACGCCTAGCAAGGTGGTTGCTCACCAATAAGTTCTGTGGCGAGTACCTAGACAACTATCGACGAGGTAGGGGTATACCGCTTAGAGTAAAGGTATTTGTGACCTCGTTGCTGTGGCTGAGCATAGGATTCACATCCATATTTGTTATTGATATATTGTGGTTGAGGTTGTTGCTGCTGGCAATAGCCACCACTGTAACTTATCACATCTTGACTTTCCCAACCCTAAAGAAATAAAGCTATGAATAATGTTTTGGTGCTGTTTGCCACTTTTGCCGAGAGCGAAAGGTTCTTGAAGCTTGCCCCTAAGAATACTAATGTCGTGGTTTGTGGGGTTGGAGCAGTCGCCGCGGCTGTTGCAACGCTGCGCTTTATCGAGCTTTATAAGCCAGACTATGTTATTCTTGCTGGTATTGCAGGTGCCTTCGAGGCTTCTAATCTGGAGCTTGGGAAGTGTGTAGTGGTTAGTAGCGAATATAACGGAGACTTGGGTTCTTTTAGCGGAGGTAGCTTCGAGCCTAAGTTTGCCCAGAACCTATCTTGTGACTCTGAAACTATGGACTCTCTAGCCTCTAACTTGCCTAAGGTCAGTAGCCTATGTGTTAATTCTGCTGCTTCTCCTTTTGTGGGTGAGCACAGCTGTGCGATAGAAAATATGGAGGGCTGGGGATTCTTCAAGGCTTGCCTAGATAGCCAAACCAAGTTCCTTGAGCTACGTGCCATATCGAATACTGTGGGCGACAAGTTTGAAAACTGGGATATAACAACTTCTCTAGAAAACCTAACAACACAACTTCAAAACATAATATCTAGACTATGACACTGAGACTTGCGATTTCTACTTGCCCTAACGACACCTTTATGTTTGACGCGCTGATTCACAAGCGTGTCGACACTATGGGTCTTGATTTTGAGCTTACAATGTGCGATATTGAGGAGCTTAATCAGCTTGCCGATAGCTCGCAGGTCGACATCTGCAAGATTAGCTATGGAGTGTACCCTCAGCTTAAAGGTCGATTTAGGATTCTCAGTAGCGGCAGTGCGCTTGGCCGAGGTAATGGCCCGCTACTGGTTAGTCGCCATAGATTATATAAAGACGAGCTGGAGGGGCTGAAGATTGCAGTACCGGGTTTGCATACCACGGCCAATATGTTGATGACCAGATTGTTTGGTGACAACTTTGAGAGGAAACCCTACCTGTTTTCTGATATTGCCGATGTTGTGCTTGATGATGAGTGTGAGGCAGGTGTATTGATTCACGAGGGCCGTTTTACCTATAAAAATAAGGGGCTTAGCCTTGTTGCCGACTTGGGTGCAGAGTGGGAGAGAGTTACTTCCTTGCCACTTCCGCTTGGGGCTATTGTCGTAAATAATGAGCTGAGTCAAGAAGTCTCTCAGAAGGTAGATGCCGTGCTTAGGAGTAGCATAGAATATGCCTTTGCTAGTCCGATGGCGAGCTATGCCTTTGTTAAAAGCAATGCCCGTGAGCTGAGCGACGAAGTTCTAAAATCTCATATCGACCTGTTTGTCAATGAGTTCTCTGTTGAGTTGGGCGATGATGGGCGCAGAGCGGTGCAGGAACTATTGGGCGATAAAGACCCTGATATTTTCTTAGCGCAGAGCTAATCTCTAAATTCGTACAACTGATTCCTTAGGCGTGGGGTGAAACCTGCATCCTTTATTGCTTGTTGCATTGTGCTAGCATTTAGGCTATTAAATGCGCCTGCCGAGCTTACAACATTCTCTTCTATCATAATAGAACCCATGTCATTTGCTCCGCCATGTAGTGTTATCTGAGCTGTTGGCACACCAACCGTAAGCCACGAAGTTTGTATGTTGGTTATGTTGTTGAGGATGATGCGACTCATTGCTATAAGCCTTACGTATTCTATTGCCGAGAAGTTAGAACGCACTCCCTCCTTTTCTAGCTGAGTGCCCCTTGAATGAAAAATCCACGGTATGAAAGCTGTGAACCCATAGTGTCCTTCAGGTTTTTCGGCCTGCAAATCGCGTAGGGTTAGAAGGTGCTCTATGCGTTGCTCCAGAGTTTCTACATGCCCATACATCATTGTGGCAGTGGTAGGTATGTTCATCCTGTGGGCTAGGCGCATAACCTCTAGCCATACTTTTGCCGATGGTTTTGCCGCCGATATTCGCTTGCGAACCTGCTCGTTGAGTATCTCGGCCCCAGCTCCGGGTAGCGTGTCAAGCCCTGCAACTTTAAGCCTTTCCAGAGTCTGTTCCAGAGACAGTGAACTTATCTTGGCAATATGTGCAACCTCAGGTGCACCCAGTGCATTGAGTTTCAGGCTTGGAGCAAACTCCTTTAGTGCCCCAAACAACTCCTCATAGTAAACAATGTCGAGCTTTGGGTGCAGACCTCCTTGTAATAATAGCTGGTCGCCTCCAGCCTCCAAGGTCTGGGTAATCTTTTGTTTGTACTCGTCCAGAGATGTTATGTAGGCGCGGTCTTTGTCTGCTGGGCGGCAGTGGAAGTTACAGAATTTACACCCTGAGATACATACGTTTGTGATATTTACATTGCGGTCTATTTGCCAAGTGACAACCTCGCTGTGAGGGGTAGCCTGCTCGCGCAGCTGGTGTGCTATCTCCATAAGTTTTGCCGTAGGGGCCTGCTTATAGAGCATCATCGCTTGGTCTAGACTTAGGTTCTCTTTGCAGGTAACCTTAGAGTAAATATCTTGTAACTTCATATCTGGTTTATAGTTATGTATCAAAAAAGCCGTCCATTATGGGCGGCTTTTTTTTGCTTTGGAATGTAAGAATTATCCTAGAACGATAGCCTCAACAGGGCAAACGTCTGCGCACGCGCCACACTCAGTACATACTGAAGCGTCAATAGAATAAACATCACCAGCAGAGATTGCCTCAACTGGACATTCGTCGATACATGAACCGCATGCGATACAAGCATCTTCTTTAATTGTGTAAGCCATTTCTTAAAATTGTTATATTTATAAATACAAGTACAAATGTACAAATTAAATATTCAACTATCAAATTCTTTGCCTAAAACTTTAGGCATTCTTTCCATGGCATTGTTTGTACTTTTTGCCACTGCCACAAGGACAAGGATCGTTACGTCCAATTTTCTTATCAGCCTGAACAGGAGAATTGCTCTTTTGGCCCTGTCCTGCTGCTGCCGCTGCCTCCATGCGCGATGTCTGAAGCTTAGAAACATCTTGCGTTGGTCTCTCTGGCTCGCGAGCCTCGGTTGGAGGACGGTTGTCGCGAACATGTATGTGAGCACGCATAAGAGTTGCGATAATCTCGGTGTTGACCTTGTCTAGCATCTTGCTGAATAGCTCATACGACTCGAACTTATAGATAAGAAGTGGGTCCTTCTGTTCGTAAGTTGCATTCTGCACGCTGTGGCGTAGCTCGTCCATCTCGCGCAAGTGCTCTTTCCAGTTGTCGTCGATGATGGTCAACATAACGATTTTGGCAAAGCTCTTGAATATATCACGGCCTTCTACATCAACACTATTTTTGATGTTCACAACAACGTTATAACCACGAATACCATCAGTGATAGGAACGTAGATATTCTCGAAGGTAGTTACATTTTGCTCGTAAACATTTTTTATAACTGGGAACGCTGCCTGAGCGATGTTTGCTCCGCGACGCTCGTAGTTCGCTCTGATGTCGGCAAGAAGCATCTCTGATAGCTTATCTTGGTTTGCTGCTTTGTACTCAGCCTCGTTAAATGAAGGCTCAATAGCAATACGACGTATAAGCTCCATCTTAAAGTCCTCGAAGTCTATTCCTTGCATCTCTTGTGAGAATGACTGTACAAAGTCACCCATAAGGTTGTTTAAGTCTACTTCTATACGCTCACCATAAAGTGCATGGCGACGACGTTTGTAAACAACCTCACGCTGAGAGTTCATCACATCGTCAAACTCAAGTAGGCGTTTACGAACACCAAAATGGTTTTCTTCAACCTTGCGTTGGGCACGCTCGATAGCCTTACTCATCATACCTGCTTGAATCACCTCGCCGTCCTTAAGACCCATCTTGTCCATAAGGCCTGCGATGCGCTCAGAACCGAAAAGTCGCATAAGGTTATCCTCTAGCGATACGAAGAACTGTGAAGAACCTGGGTCTCCCTGACGTCCTGCACGTCCACGTAGCTGTCTGTCGACACGGCGTGACTCGTGACGCTCGGTACCTATGATGGCCAAACCACCTGCACTTTTAACATTGTCAGATAGCTTGATGTCGGTACCACGACCTGCCATATTGGTGGCTATGGTAACCTGACCTGTGTGGCCCGCCTCGGCAACAATCTGGGCCTCTAGTTGGTGCTGCTTAGCATTCAGTACGTTGTGCTTAACGCCATTGAGCTTCAACATACGACTCAAAAGCTCTGAGATTTCTACCGATGTAGTACCTACAAGCACTGGACGTCCCTGAGCAACAAGCTCTTTGACGTGCTCGATTACGGCAGCGTATTTCTCGCGTTTTGTTTTGTATACAAGGTCCTCGCGGTCGTCACGTATAATATCTTTGTTTGTTGGTATAACAACAACGTCCAATTTGTAGATGCTCCAGAACTCACTTGCCTCAGTCTCGGCTGTACCCGTCATACCGCCAAGCTTGTGGTACATACGGAAGTAGTTTTGAAGGGTTACCGTGGCGAAAGTCTGTGTCGCAGCCTCGATTTTAACATTCTCCTTGGCCTCGATGGCTTGGTGTAGTCCGTCAGAGTAGCGACGACCATCCAAGATACGTCCTGTCTGCTCGTCAACAATCTTAACTTTGTTGTCCATTACCACATACTCCACATCACGCTCGAACATGCTGTATGCCTTAAGTAGTTGGTTAACGGTATGTACGCGCTCAGATTTGATAGCGTAGTCGCTCAGTAGCTCATCTTTCTTAGCTGCTTTATCTGCTGCAGAATCTTCGCTTTGCTCTATCTCGGCTATGGCTGAACCCATATCTGGAAGTACGAAGAATCCATCTTCACCCACCTTGCTAGAAAGAATATCTTGACCCTTGTCCGTAAGCTCTATTGAGTTTGCTTTCTCGTCTATAACAAAGAACAAATCTTTAGTTATCTCACCCATGCGGCGGTTGTTGTCCTGCATGTAGATGTTCTCGATTTTAAGCATCAGAGCCTTGATGCCTTGCTCACTTAAGTACTTAATAAGTGGTTTGTACTTAGGCATACCCTTGTGTGCGCGATACAATAGGACACCACCCTCGTCGGTGTTGCCTGCTGCAATAAGCTTACGTGCCTCGCTCAATAGGCCAGTAACGAACGTGCGTTGCATGCTAACAAGGTTCTCGATAGGGCCACGGTATTGCTCAAACATCTGGTCCTCGCCCTTAGGTACTGGACCTGAGATAATAAGTGGCGTACGTGCATCGTCAATCAACACTGAGTCGACCTCATCGACAATGGCGTAGTGGTGCTTGCGTTGTACAAGAGCCTCTGGTTTTGCTGACATGTTGTCGCGAAGATAGTCGAAACCATATTCGTTGTTTGTACCGAAGGTAATATCGGCCATATATGCTGCGCGACGTTTGTCTGTATTTGGTTGGTGGCGGTCTATGCAATCCACAGAAAGTCCGTGGAATTGATATAGAGGTCCCATCCACTCTGAGTCACGACGTGCTAGATAGTCGTTGACAGTGATGACATGAACACCCTTTTTGGCTAGGGCATTAAGGAATACTGGAAGTGTTGCAACAAGGGTTTTACCCTCACCCGTTGCCATCTCAGCGATACGTCCCTTGTGTAGTACAACGCCACCAAAAAGCTGACAGTCGTAGTGCACCATGTTCCATTTCATCTCATTGCCACCCGCACTCCATGTTGTGGTGTAGATAGCTTTGTCCTCTTCGATGCGCACAAAACCCTTGCTTGGGTCGGCTGCCAAGTCACGGTCAAAGTCGGTTGCCTGAACCACAACCTCTTGAGTCTCGGTAAAGCGGCGTGCCGTATCTTTAACGATAGCAAAGGCTACTGGAAGTATCTCTTCCAGCTTTTCTTCTATCTTGCGGTCTATCTCTAGGGTTAAATCATCAATCTCCTTAGAGATAGATTCTTTATCGTTTATTGAGGTATCTTCTTTTTCTAGGGCTTCTTTAAGCTCAACTATTTTTTGTTCGTCTTGAGAGATATATTTTGAAATCTCGTCTACAAGTGACTGGCTACGTGCACGTAATTGGTCGTTTGTTAGGGTGTTAATCTCGGGTTCTACAGCCTTAATCTTCTTGATATAGGGCTCTATTTCCTTTCTGTCTTTATCGCTTTTTGTGCCGAAGAACATCTTCAGCAATCCGCTCATTAAGTCCATATATATGTTTTATGTTTTTAGTTTCTTATTGTCGTATTGTTTTGATACATTCAAAAAACACCGTAAAGATAATCATAATATTCTGATTTCATACGGTTATTTCAGTTTTCAAAGGTACGCATCTTTCTCTGAATCTTCAAATAAATTATTGCAAGCGGTGATTTATATTGTTTTTATCCTGCTATTTGGTTGATTCTTTTTTTGCAAACCTGACATATGCCGCATTGTTTTTGTGAGCAGTATACTTTGTACAGCTGGAGCATCGCTTGTGAGGTGTAGGCATTATCGATTTTTATGCCTGCCTTTATCCAGTTTGTTATGATAGTGTTTTTCTCAACGCCGATTTTCTCCAATAGGTCTAGTGCGGCATCCTTAATGTCTTGATTTAGAGTGTATGCTCCATGCCTAAACATCAGAAAGCAAACAACATTTATGCCTAGAGTTTTTATGGTTTCGCTACCTATGAACTTAGGGACTTTGTGAGTGGCAAGGCCAAAGGTGTAGTGGGTGTCCCAATATTCTGAGGCGGCGACATTAAATAGCTTGTCCAAGTCCTCTGTGCTACGGCACGATATTGCCGTGTCGAACAAAAAGTCTTTTGAACATACCAAGGCTGAAATCTGAGCTAGTCTCAGAACTGGGTGCGAACTGGGGCGTGTGTTATTGCTTCTGCCGAGCTGCCATTCTATTCTAGACAGTGGTCTTATGCTGTATTTGTTTTGCAGGTGGCGGAACTCGTTGGCCAAACGAATCTGATAGTTGTCCATAGGGTCTTCAAGAAAGCCTGCCGCGCCCATAAGCAATGCCTCGACATGTAGTGGCTCGTGCTTCTCTCGACTAATCATAGAGTAGGGTACTCGCTGTGCCAGACGTAGATACGCCTTTTGATTTGTGCCCATGCCTATCATCTTTACAAGCATAATATAGAAGGTCTCACTCCATTGATACTCTGTCTTTTCCAACAGGTCGTCTATGTCGTGGCACTTCATCTCTATCCTCTCGATAAGCAGCTTGGTCATCAGGCTCACCTGTTCAATATCTTCCAACTCTGCTATATACTTGCCACATACATAGTTCTCGGCATTTGCTAGCAGGTGCTCAAGCATATCTATCATCTGTTGCGAAGGAGTAATCTTTACCGAGGGTATGACTGTGCCGTTTATTCTGCACACGAGGCCCTCGTTGTCCAGAGCCAAGATTAGTGCGGTGTTGTCAAATTTATCTAGGTTGTAGGTGGTGTTTCTTCGCCAGTTGTCTAGTGAGTCTATAAAAACAATACGTCCATACACATCATTATTATCCATATATAGTTTTGCGTCGGCCACTATCATGTTATTGATATAGTCGATGTTAGATATCTCGTCTATAAAAACTATCTTGTCGTCGTATGTCCTAAACTCTTTGTCTATCATCTGCTTAGAGCCTGCATAGACCTTGAGTAATTGCATTGTATTCATCGCCTCTAGTTGTTTGGGTTATTATGCTTTGTTGCCTGCATATATAATTTCGCTGCGTAGCCCGTATCTTACTGCCTCGGTTTGCTCAAGGTGTGTAATATAGTCTATGCTATCCACTTTGAATCCTGCTTGGGCTATTCTCTGTGGGTAGTCGCGACCATATTCTCTTAGGTGGTCTTTTTGTCCAAAGTGCTGTTCGCGAAGTAGCTCGTCTACTATTGTAGGGTCCTCGTATGTTACCTCGCGCTCATAGTTCACAGGGCACATAAGTATGGCCGAGCCTTGAGGTCTAAGCACGCGGAATATCTCTGCTAGAGCCTTGTGGTCGTTGTCGACATGCTCTAGTATGTGGTTGCAGATTATCATATCAAAGCTGCTATCCTCAAAAGGCAGCTCCTCAATATTGGCTTTTACCGTAGCTAGAGGAGATTCCAGATCGGCTGTTATATAGTTTTCCTTGCCTATGAAAGAGCCTATTCTCTGCATAAAACACCTCTCGGGAGCTACGTGCAGCACCTTCTTCTTGGATGAGAACAAGTCGCTCTCCCTTTGCAGGTAGAGCCATAGTAGGCGGTGACGCTCTAGAGCCATGCAGCGTGGGCAGAGCGCGTTTTCGCGCGATTCGACATAGCCATAAGGCATAAATCGTCTGTAATGAGAGCCACATATTGGACACTCTACTTTCTTGCCAAGATAGAAAATACCTAGCACGGGAGTCACCAGATGGGCAACTCTCTGTATGTACTTGCGTGGCACATGAGAGAGAACAAAGCGAATTAGTTTCTTCATATATTCTATTTCTCCAGCAGTTTATTTACTTGAGTCTCGGCCCTAGTGAGTTTTGTTTTGCATAGTTCAACCAGAGCTGTGGCGCGCTTAACGTGCTCTGCAAGTTTATCTACGTCAACATTCTGGTCGCTCAGCTGAGCTATTATATCCTCTAGTTCTTCTACTGCTTGGTTGTAGCTGAGGTCTTTGATTTGTTTTTCCATATTTCTTTTATTTCTGTTTTTATTTTTCCATCCGAAAGTGTTATCTCTATGGGTTGTCCCGCGGTGCAGTCCTTGACACTCTTCAAGGCTCCTTTCTCGGTGCTGATAATGGCGAAGCCTATATCCAAAAGCCGCTGAGGGTTGTGTGCCCATAGCAGATTCTTAAAGTTATCCAGATAAGCTGCCTGTCCAAGGAGCATAGACTGAGTATTAGTTTTTATGCTTGATGTATAGGCTTCAAGCGAACTTCTCTGCGTGGCTATATTGCGTTGAGTGTTGCTCCTTAAGAGTAGCTTATAGTTGTCTATTTTGGCCTTGTGGCTTTGGATTTGAGATATTGAGCCTATGCTAATCTGAGCACCCATTTTTTGCAACAAAGATTTAGCGTCGCTTATGGCCGCGCTGGTCAAGTTTTGTATCTGCATGCCATCTTGGCTGAGGCGTTGTTTCTGCTGCTCTAGTGTGGCTAGGGTCAGCGCACTAACTTGAGAGCGCAGCTCGTCCACTAGTCTGTTGGCCGCGCTTGCCGTTTCCTTCAAAAATACAGCCACCGCTGTGGGGGTTTTAAGGGATACCGCCGCCACCATGTCGGCTACGCTGACATCTTTGTTGTGGCCTATACCCGTGATTATTGGTAGCGGAAATTGCGCTATATGGGAGCATAACCTGTAAGAGTCAAAGCAACCCAAATCGCTCTGAGAGCCGCCGCCGCGAATAATCACAACCACCTGATAATTATCTATGTCGTCGGCTATATTTTCGAGTGCTGTTATTATAGATTCTTCGGCTCCGCTGCCCTGAACAAAGGCCTCGAAAACGCTGACGTTGAAGTTCCACTGAGACTCCAGCTCACGCATAAAATCCTCGTATCCAGCGGCATTCTTAGATGATATGACGGCCACCTTCTGTATAAACATAGGCAGCTCACATTCTCGATTCATGTCATAGACGCCATCTTTTTTTAGCTGCTCTATGGTCTGCATCTTTTGACGCTCGTTGTCGCCTATGGTGTAAGTTGGATCTATGTCTGATATTTGTAGCGAAAAACCATAAATTTCGCTATATTGCACAGTGGCTTTGACAAGAACTTTCATTCCTGATGTTAAATCTGAGCCTGTCACGCTCTTGAAATAAGGGGCAATAAGGGCGTATTTACTACGCCATATTATGGCTCGTGCAGTGGCCGTGGGGCTGCTTGAGGCTTGTTCTTTTTCTATGAGTTCTAAGTAACAATGCCCTGAGTAGTTGGCCTTTATCTCGCTTATCTCGGCCACAACCCAGTAGGCAAAAGGGTGCGCGGTCTCTATTCCTCTTTTGACAAGAGAAAGTAATTGTTTTAGTGATATTTGTGAAGTGTTAGACATAGGTTTTATCAACAGATAACAAATGTATAAAATATTCGGTAAATTTAGTTATCTTTGTGAACTAATAAAATTAATAAAGAAATATTTTGAGCTATGGCTGAAAACAGCATACTTTCCCGCTTTGATGGGTTGAAAATTAAATATGAAGAAATAGGTAACCAGCTTACTGACCCTGAGGTTATTGCCGACATGAAAAAGTTTGTCGCTCTAAACAAAGAATATCGCGAGCTAGAACCTATCATTATCGCAGGTGAAAAATACCGTACAGCAGTAGAAAATCTTTCTGGTGCCAAAGATCTATATGCCACAGAGAAAGACGACGAACTTCGCGAGATGGCACGCATGGAGATTGCCGAGCTAGAGCCTATGATAGCCGAGCTGGAGGAGGAAATCAAAATCTTGCTTATCCCTGCCGACCCTCAAGATAGTAAAAATGCTATCCTTGAGATTCGCGGTGGTACGGGTGGTGACGAGGCCGCTATCTTTGCGGGTGACCTCTACCGTATGTACATTAAATTTATCGAGAAGCGCGGCTGGAAGTATGAGATTAACAACGAAAGCCCTGGTAGCTCGGGTGGTTACAAAGAGGTTGTTCTTAAGGTTACAGGTAATGGCGTCTATGGCGTATTAAAATATGAGTCTGGCGTACACCGTGTACAGCGTGTTCCTCAGACCGAAACCCAAGGTCGTGTACATACATCGGCTGCTTCGGTTGCGGTGCTTCCAGAGGCTGAGGAATTTGACATCGACCTAAGAATGGAAGATATACGTAAAGATACTTTCTGTGCATCGGGTCCTGGTGGACAGTCCGTAAATACCACTTACTCTGCCATTCGTCTTACCCACATGCCTACGGGTATTGTTGTTCAGTGCCAAGACCAAAAGTCTCAGCTTAAGAACTTTGACAAAGCTCTAGAGGAGTTGCGTACACGTATCTACAACCTTGAGTACCAGAAATATATAGACGAGATTGCAGGTCAACGTCGTACCTTGGTTTCTACTGGTGACCGTAGTGCCAAGATTCGTACCTACAACTATCCTCAGGGACGTGTTACCGACCACCGTATAAATCTTACTCTTTATAACTTGAGTGCGGTGATAGATGGCGACGTTCAAGAGATTATAGATAAACTTCAAATTGCCGAAAACGCCGAGCGTCTACGTGCTAGCGAGGCTTAAAAGATTATAAGTTATGACAGCAGAACAACTATATCAGAATATTTGCAGCAAGAAGAGCTTCTTGTGTGTGGGTCTAGATACAGACATTGATCGTATCCCTAAGCACTTGCTAGACTCTGAGGACCCAATGTTTGAGTTCAATAAAGCTATTGTCGATGCCACGGCACCCTATACCGTATGCTATAAACCCAATACGGCCTTCTATGAGAAGATGGGCGTTGAGGGCTGGTTGAGCTTGACAAAAACCGTGAAGTATATAGCCGAAAAATATCCTGATATATTTGTTATTGCCGATGCTAAGCGTGGCGATATAGGCAACACATCTACCATGTATGCTCAGGCCTTCTTCGAGGACTGCGGTGTGGATGCTGTTACTCTTTCGCCATATATGGGTTATGACACAGCCAAGCCATTCTATGAGTATGACGATAAATGGGCTGTTGTTTTGGCTCTTACCTCTAACGCCAGTGCTAGCGACTTCGAGATGTTGGAGCTTGCCGACGGCTCAAAGGTTTATGAGCAGGTTCTTCGCACGGTGAGCACGTGGGGCGATGTTAACAACACGATGTTTGTTGTTGGAGCCACCAAAGCCACGATGCTTGAGAATATACGCTCGATAGTTCCAGACCACTTCTTGTTGGTGCCGGGTGTTGGTGCTCAGGGCGGTAGCCTAGATGAGGTTGCTCGTTATGGCCTTAATTCACGCTGTGGACTACTCGTAAACTCTTCGCGAGGAATTATCTATGCCTCTAGTGGTGAGGATTTTGCTGAGGTTGCGGCCGTTGAGGCTCAGAAGTTGCAGCAGCAAATGGCTCAGTACCTATAAATAAATCTTAACGCGTTGTTATGGAGGGTAGAAATTACATTGAACATACCTTTATAGTTTCTTCGTTTGATATTGATGTGTGGGGCGTTATGAAGCCCTCGTCAATTCTTAATATCTGCCAAGATACTGCCTATCTACATTCCAAGTCTATGGGATATGGGTTCGATGTGCTACACAAGTTGAATATGACTTGGGTGTTGTCGCGCGTCAAGGTTGCTGTCATGCGCTCGCCCTCGTGGCTCGAGAGGGTTAAGGTTCGCACGTGGCACAAGGGGCAGTCGGGATTATTCTCTTTGCGTGACTATATTTTCTATGATCAACAGGGTGAGCCTATAATCAAGATAACTACCTCGTGGCTGATACTAAACCTTGCTACACGTCGCATTGCGCGTGTGGATAAAATCTTTAATCAAGACGGCATGGAGCTAGCAGAATATAAGTGCGATGCTATTGAGGTTGAAGCACCTCGTATTGAGGTCCCTTCCACGCTAGATGTTGTGGGCACACATAAAGTCTTGTACTCAGATTTGGATTTGAATGAGCATGTCAACAATACTA
>JAWXTS010000009.1:0-36154 GCA_044433305.1 Rikenellaceae bacterium
TATATCTTGGTTCATAACAATATCGGCCTTGCCAACACTATTATAAATCTCTATATCTTGGTTCATAACATCTATATCACCAAGCATCTGATAGAAGCCCATATTCATGGCTTTGTTCATAATATTTAACTCGCCAAAGAGCGTGCCTGCCTCATAGCGGTTGCGCACCTTGGTAAGCTCGTAGTCGCCCACAAGGTTATTAGATATATCATCTAGCTGCTGGGCAATGGCTGCCTCAGCCTCAGCAACACCGACACCCTCAGGCGTTGTGCCCGTAACCACAAACATACCTGGGTCTATCTCGCCCGAAACATAAGCATTCACGCTGCTCAGAATCTGAGAATCCTGAACCAAGCGACGATAAAGGCGTGACGAGGTTCCTCCAGAGAGCAAGTCCGAAACCACATCGGCCTCATTGAACTCTCGGCTCAATCTGCCACCCATCTTATATACGTGTGTTATTACCGTAGCTGGCACATCACGCTCAACCTCCAAGCGGCAATACTCACTCTGCAATGGCTCAGCAGGGATGTTCTGAATAAGCGAAGAGTCAACATCTGGACACTTAATCTTAGAGAACCATTTATCGGCAAGAGCAAAAACCTCATCCGCTTCAAGATTAGAGGCCACAGAAAGAATGGCGTTGTCTGGTCTATAATACGTATTATAAAAGGCGTGCACCGCATCCAAGTCAACCTTCTCTATATGCTCTATGTTCTTGCCTATTGTAGGCCACATATAAGGATGCACCTTATAAACCAATGGACGCAACAAAGGCCACACATCACCATAGGGCTGATTGATATAGCGTTGCTTAAATTCCTCAATAACCACCCTCTTCTCTTGATTAAGCAGAGCCTGCTCAAGGTTGAGGTTCACCATACGGTCGGCCTCAAGCCAAAATGCCGTTTCAATATTCTCGCTAGGCAAGGTCACATAATAATCGGTATAGTCGTTATTTGTAAAGGCGTTGTTCTCGCCACAGGCCATCTGCAAAGGAGCATCAAAGTCTGGCGCATTCTTGCTACCACCAAACATCAGATGCTCGAACAAATGAGCCATACCCGTTAGCTGCGGGTTCTCGTTGCGCGCACCAACTTTATAAAGCATATTCACGGCGCACATTCTGGTCGAGTTATCTCTGTGTGCTATGACCGTAAGACCATTATCTAAGGTCGTTATCTTATAATCTATCATTCACAATATTTTGATCCACAAAATTAATATAAATACTCGAAAACAAGAATCAATTAAAAAAATCATATTTTTTGTTAAAAAATTGTTGGTGAAATTTATCGAAATCTAAATAATATTATTATCTTTGTGGGAAGCATTGGTGTGCTCTATTGCAGTGGTTGAGTGTGAGTTCCGTTTTTTTAAGACTGAAAATAGGACTTAACGTCAACTCGTGCAATAGATTGCACTAGAACTTGGGGCGTCATAAATCCGATTTATCGACGCATTCCGTGTACTAAAAACAATGCCAACCCAAACACCGTTTAACAGTATATTGTAATAATTTCAATAGAGTTTAGAAATGGCAGAGAAAAAATTTATCACTTGTGATGGTAACTACGCAGCCGCGCACATATCTTATATGTTCAGCGAGGTAGCCGCTATTTACCCAATTACACCATCTTCACCTATGGCCGAGTACGTCGACGAATGGGCAGCAGGTGGTCGTAAAAACATCTTTGGCGACACAGTAAAGGTCGTTGAAATGCAATCTGAGGCTGGAGCCGCTGGCGCAATGCACGGTTCACTGCAAGCAGGTGCACTAACATCAACTTACACAGCGTCTCAGGGTCTTCTTTTGATGATCCCTAACATGTACAAAGTGTCAGGAGAATTGCTACCAGGCGTTTTCCACGTTACAGCTCGCTCTCTAGCAGCTCAGGCACTTAGTATCTTTGGTGACCACCAAGACGTTATGGCAGCACGCCAAACAGGTTGCGCTATGTTGTTCTCAAGCAGCGTACAAGAGGTTATGGACCTATCAGCTGTTGCTCACCTTGTAGCAATCAACTCACGTATTCCTTTTGTAAACATCTTCGACGGATTCCGTACTTCTCACGAGATCCAAAAAGTCGAGGTTCTAGAACAAGAGCAACTTGAAGGTCTTCTAGACAAAGAGGCAGTAGCAGAGTTCCGCGCACGTGCCCTTAACCCAGAGCACCCAGTAACACGTGGTACTGCTCAAAACCCAGACATCTACTTCCAAACTCGTGAGGCATCGAACAAATTCTACGATGCTATTCCTGACAAGGTTGCAGCAGAGATGGAAGAAATCAGCAAACTTACTGGCCGTACTTACAAACCATTCGTATATTATGGTGCAGAAGATGCAGAGAACATCGTAGTAGCTATGGGTTCAATCACTGACACTCTTAAAGAGGCTGTTGATTACCTTAACTCTAAAGGCGAGAAAGTCGGTGTTGTTACAGTACACCTTTATCGTCCATTCTCAGTTAAACACCTTGGTGCAGTACTTCCAGCGTCAACAAAACGCATCTGCGTTCTTGACCGTACTAAAGAGCCAGGAGCTAACGGCGAGCCACTTTACCTAGACGTAGTAGAGGCAGTTCTTACAACTAAAGAGATTCAGCTTGCTGAGACTCCACTTATCATCGGCGGTCGCTATGGTCTTTCTTCAAAAGACACTACACCAGCTCAAATGATAGCTGTATACGAGAACCTTAAAGCCGCTGAGCCTAAAAATAAATTTACAGTAGGTATCAACGATGACGTTACTAACCTTTCTCTTGAGGTTGGTGCAGAGATCGCTCTTGCAAAACCAGGTACTTTCGAGGGTCTATTCTTCGGACTAGGTGCTGACGGTACAGTAGGTGCAAACAAAAACTCTATCAAAATCATCGGTGAGTCAACAGATAAATACTGCCAAGCATACTTCGCTTACGACTCTAAAAAGTCAGGTGGTTACACTTCTTCTCACTTGCGCTTTGGTGACAACCCTATCCAATCACCTTACTTGGTAACTACACCAGACTTTGTAGCTTGCCACGTACCTTCTTATGTAGGTAAATATGACCTATTGAAAGGTTTGAAAGATGGCGGTTCTTTCCTATTGAACAGCGTAAACGATGCTGAGACAACTAAAGCTTCATTGCCAGACGACATGAAGAAATACTTGGCTGAGCACAACATCAACTTCTATATCATCAACGCAACAAAGATTGCAGCAGAGCTAGGTCTTGGTTCACGTACCAACACTATCATGCAAAGTGCATTCTTCAAAATCGCTGCGGTAATTCCTTTCGAGCAAGCTGTTGAGCAGATGAAGAAATTCATCTACAAGAGCTACGGCAAAAAAGGCGAGGATATCGTAAACATGAACTACGCTGCTGTTGACAAAGGTGGTGACGAGGTAGAAAAAGTTGAGGTTCCAGCAGAATGGGCTTCAATCGAGGTTAAAGCTTGCTGCTGCAAAGGTGAGTCTAAAACTACGGAGTTCGTTGCTAGCATTGTTGAGCCTATCAACAATCTTAAAGGTGATGACCTACCAGTTAGCGCATTCAACGGTCGCGAAGATGGTACATGGGAGAATGGCACAGCTAAATTCGAGAAACGTGGTATCGCTACTAACGTTCCTGAGTGGGTTGTTGACAACTGTATCCAATGTAACCAATGTTCTTACATCTGTCCTCACGCTGCTATCCGTCCATTCCTTATGACTGAGGCTGAGGCAAGTGCAGCACCAGAGGGTTGCGTAGGCAAAAAAGGTCTAGGCCAAACTAAAGAATACCAATTCCGTATTCAGGTTAGCCCACTAGACTGTACAGGTTGTGGCAACTGTGTTGACGTATGTCCTTCTCCAACAAAATCATTGGTTATGAAACCTCTAGCTTCTCAAATGAAAGAAGAGGTTAGCTGGAGCTACCTTAACGACGTTGTTGGTTACAAAGAAGATGTTGTTGACAAAACAAAATCTGTTAAGAATAGTCAATTTGCTCAACCATTGTTCGAGTTCTCTGGAGCTTGTGCTGGTTGTGGTGAGACTTCATATATCAAAACAATCTCTCAGCTATTTGGTGACCGCATGATGGTTGCAAATGCAACAGGTTGTACTTCTATCTACTCTGGTTCAGCTCCATCTACACCTTATTGCACAAACGATAAAGGTCATGGTCCAGCTTGGGCAAACTCATTGTTCGAGGACAATGCAGAGTTCGGTATGGGTATGCACGTTGGTGAGGAGAAATTGCGCGACCGCGTAGAGCTTAAGATGCAAAACGCTATCGAGGGTTGTGACTGCTGCTCTGACGAATTGAAAGACGCTATGAAAGAGTGGATTGCAGGTCGCAATATCGCTTCTGCTAGCAAAGTTGCAACTGAGAAAGTTATTCCTCTTTTGGAGGCTTGCGACTGCGAGGCTTGCAAAGAGCTTCTTGAGATGAAAGAATTCTTCATCAAGAAATCACAATGGATCATCGGTGGTGACGGTTGGGGTTATGACATCGGTTACGGTGGCGTTGACCATGTACTAGCATCTGGCGAGGACGTAAACATCTTGGTTATCGATACAGAGATTTACTCAAATACAGGTGGTCAGTCTTCTAAGGCTACTCCAGTAGGTGCGGTTGCTAAATTTGCTTCTGCAGGTAAACGTATCCGTAAAAAAGACCTTGGTGCTATCGCAATGACTTACGGTTATGTATATGTTGCTCAGGTTGCTATTGGTGCAGACCAATCACAATACCTAAAAGCTCTTAAAGAGGCTGAGGCATATCCAGGACCATCATTGATTATTGCTTACGCTCCATGTATCAGCCACGGTATCAAAGGCGGTATGACACAAACTCCATCTATCTACAAAGATGCTGTTGCTTGTGGTTACTGGCACCTATGGAGATACAACCCAGCATTGGAGGAAGAAGGCAAGAACCCATTCCAATTCGACTCAAAAGAGCCAGACTGGAGCAAGTTCCAAGCATTCATCAACCGTGAGGTTCGTTACACTTCATTGCTTAAAGCATTCCCAGCTGAGGCTAAAGAGCTATTTGCAGCAGCAGAGTTTAACGCTAAATGGAGATACAACAGCTACCAACGTATGGTAGGTCACAACTTCGAGAAATAGTCTCAAGTTGAACTAACATACAACCTATAAGCAAAGCCCCGCAGAGAGATCTGTGGGGCTTTGTGTTTTTCTACTTTATTAAGGATGGCTAAGAAGTGCTTAGCTGCAACGCTCTGATTTTTAGTTCTCCGCAGCATACTTTTGAAGTATGTGAGGACAGGACTCAAAATCTAGTAAGGCAGCAGATGAGTGCTTATTAGTCATCCCCTTCAACAATAAAACACGACTTCGATATGTTACTACTAGACATAGATGTAAAGTTTTAGGGTAAAACTAAAGCTTTTCTTATAATGATTATTATCTTTGTAGTACATAATATAAAACCTAAAAGTCATGAACAAGAGATACCCTATACGCGCAGCAAAATATCTAGGATGGATGCTTATCCTATTCGCAATAATCTTTGGCATTATGAGCCTTACTGGCACAAGTGCAGTACAAGGCGTTGAAGGCATGAAGATGATGCTTGAGAGCAAGGGTCCAACCTTGGGCCTTATGATTATTCTTCTGGCGGGTGTGTTCCCACTAATAGGATATACCACACGTAGCATAAACGGAAAGCTTAGCAAAGAGCAGATTGTGGATGTTATGCGAGAGGGAGGCTTCAAGCTTAGCAGCTACCATGACAACGTTATGGTCTTTAATGCTGTAAGTCCCTTGAAGAAGTTTGGAATGTATTTCGAGGACAGAATAGAGGTGAGCATAGCTGATGGAAGCATCACCCTTGATGGCATGCGCAAAGAGATATTCAAACTAGAGTACAGATTAAACAAGTTAATAATACGAGATATAGATTAATTTTGTTGATGGATAGAAATAAGAATATAAATCGTAGTCCACTAAAGCAAAGGCTTGTCAGCACGGCAAAATATTTGGGTTGTGCTGTGGTTGGGTGCATGGTCACCTTCAGTATTATTTCGGCTGATGTAGCAGAAGATGATTTGAAGTTTGGGGAGAACCTGCGCAATTTGGCACATATCTTCCGCGAGCTAAACGTCTCTTATGTCGACCCGATAGACTCGGACGAGCTGCTGGAGGCTGCCGCAGATGCCATGACCCGCACACTAGACCCCTACACCACATATATCCCTGAAAGCGAAATGTCAGACTTTGAGTTTATGACAACAGGAAAATATGGCGGCATAGGAGCACTCATACGCACCAAGGGCGACTACACCATAATATCTGAACCATACAAAAATACTCCTGCCGACAAAGCAGGGCTCAAGGCTGGCGACACCATACTAGAGATAGACGGGGAAAGCATCAAGAACCTTGAGAGTAGCAAGGTCAGCAACCTTATGAAAGGCACCGCAGGCACCAAGGTGGTGTTGACGATAAAGCGCGTGGTGGACGACCAAGTTGTTAAGGTTCCTATCTATCGCGACCACATCGTTGTTTCGGGAGTAAGATACTATGGCATGGTCAGCGACAGTATAGGCATTATCGTTCACGACCAGTTTACAGAGAATTGCAGCCGCGACATCCTTGACGCCTTTATGGACCTGAAAAAGCAAGGAGCACAGAAGCTAATCATAGACATACGAAATAACGGTGGTGGCATACTCCAAGAGGCCGTGAGCATACTATCCATGTTTGTTGACAAGGGTACCGAGGTGGTGAGCATGCGTGGACGCAGCCAGAAGTCAAACCAAAGCTTCATGACCACAATAGAACCCATAGACACCAATATGCCTATGGCCATCTTGGTAAATGGCTCGTCGGCTTCGGCCAGCGAGATTGTGGCTGGCGCACTTCAAGATTTGGATCGTGCCGTGCTTGTTGGTGAACGTACCTTTGGTAAGGGACTCGTGCAGTCTACCGCTCCCATAAACCAAAGCTCCTATCTGAAACTAACAACAGCAAAGTATTATATTCCTAGCGGACGATGTATTCAGGCCATAGATTATAGCCACCGCAATAGCAATGGCTCAGCTAGCACCGTACCTGACTCGCTAAGACAGGAGTTTAGCACCGCAGCGGGCCGCATAGTATATGACGGGGGCGGCATAAAACCCGACATTGAGGTTGAGAACGAGTACTTGAGCGAGTTTAGCACCAACCTATACAGCCTAGGATATATAGAAGATTTTGCAAACGACTACTACAAACGCCACAGCAGCGATAGCGTAGCCCCCGATTTCACTCTTAGCGAGCAGGAGTACGAGCTGTTCAAAGCGTTCCTAGAGGACAAGAGCATAAAGTTTAGAAGCCGTGCCTGGTACATGCTCGACGAACTACGCAAGACCGTAGAGAAGGACGAGCACAACAAGGCTGCAACAAAACAGCTTGATGAAATAGAGCAAATCATTTCTCCCGACAAGCAAGCAGGACTAGAGCGTTACAGCCAAGAGCTGAGTCGCCTCATAGAAAATGATATTGTGCGCCGTTACTGCTACGCTTGGGGAGCAACCGAGCAAGCCCTTATAGACGACAAGCAACTAGAAGCCGCAATAGAAGTGTTGTCAAACCACGAGCAATATAACCAGCTACTAAGCACAACAACACCTCAACAAGACCTGTAAGACTGTTAAACAATATACCTCGACAAATTCTCTAACTCGCCATGAAGAAGCTCATATCGATAGACTATCGCCGTCGCATAATAATCATAATAGTTGGTGCAATAATAGCCATTACCTCATTGATTGTTACTGGTCGTATGGCCGAACAGCTGCGTAGTAAAGAGAAAAATGAGGTTGCCCTATGGTCGTATGCCATGTGCCGTGTGGGCGAGATAGAACACACAAACCCTATGTTGACCTACATTGTCAACACTCGCAACAACATACCTTTTATCGTAACAAACGAGACACTCAAAGTCGAAAGCTCGCATCTTATACCTGAGAATATAATCAAGCACCCCGACAAGTTGCGTACAAAGCTAGAGCAGATGGCTAGCGAGAACCAGCCTCTAGAGGTTCAGACATGGACGGGCGAGACGTTCTACATATTCTTTGAGTCGTCGAACCTACTCAAGACTCTTGTTTATTTCCCCTTTGTGCAGATAGGCGTTATAGCCATATTCGTGCTATTTGGTTTTATAACCGTGCGCACAAGCAAACAAGACGAGCAGAACCGCGTGTGGATAGGTCTGGCCAAAGAAACAGCACATCAACTAGGAACGCCAACATCCTCGCTGCTGGGCTGGGTTGAGTACCTGCGCGAACAACATGTAGACCAACAAGTGGTCGACGAGATGAACAAAGATGTTATCAGACTAATGAAAATCGTAGAACGCTTCTCTAAGATAGGCTCTGAAACCATACTCTCAGAGGGTGTGGTCAACGAACTTGTGAGCACCAGCGTATCCTACTTCAGAAGCCGTATTCCTCGCAACGTCACCCTAGACTATAACGGACTTGCCATGGCTCCCCTGAGTGCTATGGTCAACCCTTCGCTCTTTGAGTGGGTAATAGAGAACCTGCTCAAAAACTCTCTTGATGCCATGCAGGGTGTGGGGGCACTTAAGGTTACCCTTAGCCACGATGCTACCAACATCTATATAGACGTTAAAGATTCGGGCAAGGGCATAGCCAAAAATAACTTCAAGCGCATCTTCGAGCCTGGTTTCACCACCAAGACTCGCGGCTGGGGACTGGGACTGTCTCTCAGCAGACGTATCATAAACGATTACCACAAGGGCCATATCTACGTCTATGAATCTGAGATAGACAAGGGAACTACCATACGTGTCGAACTTAAAAAACTGTACGCCTAATGGCTAAGGTCACTGATAGTACAACGACATATAGCACTCCAGCATTTGTTGACACCATGGCGCTAGAGGATAGTACTATGTTTGGCTCAAAGACTGAGCTTGTAACCCAGAGCATAGATGCGCCCACTCAGACCCCTCTGGTCAATGCTGTGCTTACCGACAACACTGTTTATCAGGTAAGTTTGATAATGCTGTTTATATTATTCTTTGCCAACACATACAGATATAGCGAGCTGTTGGGACTACTCTTAAAGGTCATAACGAGAAAATCTTTCCTCGAGCGCCTCTACTCAGAACGCTCGAACCTCTTTAAGCAATATATGCGCAACACTACCATAATAGGAGGTGTGTTGATAGCCCTATTGGCAGTAAGGGTTTTTCAGGGTTATTTTATCGAGCAGTCACTAGAGTTCCTTGAAGACGCCCAAATGCTGACCCTAGCAGCCATGGCCATAGTGATACTGATTTCTCTCTACCGCTTTATTATTACAAGGATTTTAGCCTTCATCTCAAATCAAGTCGACTTCTTTAAAAAGCATAATTATATAAGCAATATCTACTGGGTTGTTGGCACCAATCTCATTGCTCCTTTGTTTATTTTTGGAGCAAATTACCACAACCTCACAGGAGAAATAATATTAGAAATCATACTATTATTCTCTGTTTTTACATTAATTCTTTACTTATACAATAGCTTTTTGTTTTTTATTAAACAAAAAGTTTCGAATTTGCAATGGATTTTGTATCTTTGTGCCGTCGATATTTTCCCAGTCAGTCTAATTATTGCTCTGTGGAAAATCTGAACAGTAATTAATTATCAAGACTTTTTATATTTTGAAGATTAAAAACATCCTGATTTCACAACCTGCGCCAGCATCCCTAGACAAATCTCCGTTCTATGAGATTATTCAGAAGTATGAACTATCAATGGACTTTTATCCACTGATTAAAATTGTCGGCGTTAGTCTTAAAGACTTTCGCAGCCAACGCGTCGACATACTATCTCACACGGCCATAGTATTTACTAGCCGCGCTATGATAGACAACTTCTTCCGTATATGCGAAGAAGCACGCATCTCTGTGCCTGAAGGAATGAAGTACTTTTGCAATAGCGAGGCCATAGCCCTCTATCTGCAAAAATACATCGTCTATCGTAAACGTAAAATATTCTTTGCTAACGGCACCTTCTCAAACTTCATGGAGGTTATCATGAAGCACAAAGAAGAGACCTTCTTGATAACTTTCTGCGAGCCATACAAGCCTGAGCTTACAAATACCATGGAAAAACTAGGTTTGAAGTTTAGCTCAGTGGTCTTGGCAAAAACCAAAACCGCAGATATGTCAAATCTGGACATCGATAAATATGATATGATGGTCGTGTACAGTGGCTCAGATATAAAGTCTATCAAAGATACTTATGGAGATAGAGAGAGACTACCTCGACTAGCGACCTTCGGTAACGCTACCTCACAGAGAGCATCAGATGAAGGATTCTCAATCAGCGTCATGGCCCCAACGCCACAAGCTCCATCTATGGTCAAGGCCTTGGATATCTTTATCGAGAAGTTTAACAATGGAGAAGAAATACCTCCTGTGGTTGTTGAAGAAAAGAAACTTGGCGAAGAGTTTATCAAGTCTCAAGCGACAAAAACAACTCGTCGTCGCTCTACAACACCAAAACCATAGTTAAGTGCCTACAAGCAAGCACTTAACACATAAATATAAACCTCAAGGCAAAAAATATAGTTGATGAGCACAACCCAAGGATACTCATTTCCCAAGTCGGCTCGTTTGACGAGTACCAAGGCCATCTCGCACCTCTATGAGAATGGTCAGCGTGGTGGCTGCAAGCCCCTAAGGTACGTTATTCATTGCCAGAGCTGTCAGGATGAACAGAATACAAAAGTACTGGTTTCGGTACCCAAGCGACTTTTTAAGCGCGCAGTACATCGAAACAAACTTAAAAGGCGCATACGCGAAGCATACAGACTTCGCTACACCCGCCTAGAAACACTAGCCACAGAGCACAACATCAACATACATCTAGGTGTTATGTACTCTTGGGACAAGCAAGTGGAATTTAAAATTATAGACGATGCAATGGAAAAACTTATATCAGGTATCGAAAAAAGCATTGAGGAAGGCAAGCATCTTCCCGCTCGAAGTACTGATATTCTTCTATAAAAATTGCATCTCCCCATTTACACCCGGAGCATGTCGTTTTACGCCCACATGCTCTAGCTATGCCCTCGAAGCCTTGCGCCGCCACGGCCTTTTTAAGGGCAGCTATCTAACTGTCAAAAGGTTGCTCAGGTGCAATCCATGGGGTGGTAGCGGTTATGATCCCGTACCCTAGAATATAAAAATCAATATAAATCAGCATGAAAATACTACATAAGAGCTAGTTATTAACATAAAATTTCTTAAAACAAATAAATGTGTTATATTTGCATTTAGTTTTGAAATGTAGTATACAGCATAATAGAATCATAAAAAACAGTATGAAAAAAGGCTTAAAGATCGTAGTATTGGCGAAACAAGTGCCAGATACTCGTAATGTGGGTAAAGACGCTATGAAGGAGGACGGAACTATCAACCGTGCGGTACTTCCAGCAATTTTTAACCCCGAAGATTTGAACGCACTAGAGCAGGCGTTACTGTTGAAAGACAAATTCGAAGGCAGCACAGTCGAAATATTGACTATGGGACCAGGTCGTGCAGCAGAAATTATCCGTGAAGGATTGTTCCGCGGTACAGACGGTGGCGTACTTCTTTCTGACAGAAAGTTCGCAGGATCAGATACCCTAGCGACTTCTTACGCATTGTCTTGCGCAGTCAAAAACATGAACCCAGATATCATCTTTGCAGGACGTCAAGCAATCGATGGAGATACAGCACAAGTAGGACCTCAAGTAGCCGAGAAACTTGGCTGGCCTCAGGTTACCTATGCAGAACAGGTTACTGAATGTGATGGCGAGCAAATCGTTATCAAACGTCGCCTTGAGCATGGCACAGAGTTAGTATCTTGTCCACTTCCACTTGTTGTGACAGTAAACGGCTCGGCTGACGAGTGCCGCCCACGTCAAGCAAAACTTGTTATGAAGTACAAGAACGCTCGCACCACAAACGAGATTCAAGAAGCTGGCGAGGACTACTACGCAGACATCCGTGCAAGCCGCCCTTACCTAAACATCAACGAGTGGAGCACAGCAAACGTAGAAACAGAAGAACAACAACTTGGCCTTACAGGTTCTCCAACCAAGGTTAAGAAAGTAGATAATATCGTATTCCAAGCTAAAGAAGTGCTACACCTTAGCTCTACTGACGAGGATATCGATAAACTTATGAAAGAGCTTATCTCTTCTCACACATTAGGTTAACCAACAAAAAATTAGAACAGTGAACAACGTATTTGTATATTGCGAAATAGAAAATGGTAAGGTTGCTGACGTATCGTTAGAACTGCTTACCAAAGGCCGCTCTTTGGCCGATACTTTGGGCTGTGATCTAGAGGCTTTGGCTATTGGACACAACCTAGCTGGCGTAGAGAAAGAGCTTACAGCTTATGGCGCTGACACTATCCACGTGGCAGACGACGCTGAACTTTACCCTTATCGTACCCTACCTCACACATCTATCGTGTGTGGTATCTTCAAAGAAGAAAAACCTCAGATTGCCCTATTCGGAGCAACAACTCTTGGTCGTGATTTGGGTCCACGCGTATCTTCAGCTCTTTACAGCGGTCTTACAGCTGACTGTACTAGCCTTGAGATTGGCCCTCACTCAGACAAGAAAGCAGGTAAAGAATATACTGACCTACTATACCAAATCCGCCCAGCCTTTGGTGGTAACATCATTGCAACTATCATCAACCCAGAGCAACGCCCTCAGATGGCAACTGTTCGCGAGGGTGTTATGCGCAAAGAGCTTTACGCTAAACAAGCTAAGGGCGAGGTTAAAGTAGTAGACTTCAAAAAATACCTTAACGACGTAGACTTCGCAGTTAAGATTATTGAGCGTCACATCGAAGAGCAAAAAATCGATATGAAAGGTGCTCCAGTAATCGTAGCTGGTGGCTATGGCGTTGGTAGCGAGGAGGGATTTGCACTTCTAGCCGAACTAGCTGAGTTGCTAGGTGGCGAGGTTGGTGCATCTCGCGCAGCAGTAGACTCTGGCTGGGCTGACCACTCACGCCAAATTGGCCAAACAGGTGTTACTGTTCGTCCTAAACTATTTATCTCTTGCGGTATCTCTGGACAAGTTCAGCACACAGCAGGTATGGACGAGTCGGCTATCATCATCTCTATCAACAACGACCCTGAGGCTCCAATTCACAAAATTGCAGACTACGCTATTACAGGTGACTTGAATGTGGTAATTCCTAAGATGATTAAATATTACAAACAGAATTCGAAATAATCATGGCTAACTTTTTTTTAGATAATAAAGATATTCAGTTTCACCTTACTCATCCTTTGATGAAGAAGATTGTGGAGCTTAAAGAGAGAAATTTCGCCGACAAAGATACATTCGATTACGCTCCTATAAACTTTGAGGACGCAATGGAAAACTATCGTGAGGTATTGTCAATCTTGGGTGAGATTTGTGGCGATGTTATCGCTCCAAATGCAGAAGGTGTAGACCACGACGGCCCTAAGGTTGTTAACGATCACGTAGAGTATGCTCCAGGCACATCACGCAATATTGAGGCTATCGGCAAAGCAGGTCTTTGGGGTATCACCCTACCTCGCCAGTACGAAGGTCTTAACTTCCCTCTAGTATGCTTCGTTGTAGCAAACGAGATGGTTGCACGTGGTGACGTTGGTTTCGAGAACATCTGGGGTCTTCAGGACTGTGCAGAGACTCTAAACGAATTTGCTAGCGAAGAAATCAAAGCAGAATTCTTGCCTATGGTAAGCCGTGGCGCAACATGCGCTATGGACCTTACAGAGCCAGATGCAGGTAGTGACCTTCAGGCAGTTATGCTTAAAGCGACTTACGACCAGGAGCAAGGCACTTGGTTGTTGAACGGTGTGAAACGCTTTATCACTAACGGTGATGGCGAGGTATCACTTGTTCTTGCACGTAGCGAGGAAGGAACTAAAGATGCTCGTGGATTGTCAATGTTCGTTTACGATCGCAAACACATGGCCGTTAAGGTTCGCCGCATCGAGAACAAGATGGGCATCAAGGGTTCTCCAACTTGCGAGTTGGTGTTCACTAACGCCCCAGCTCAGCTTGTAGGTGACCGCAAAATGGGTCTTATCAAATATGTAATGTCTCTTATGAACGCTGCCCGCTTGGGTATCGGTGCTCAGTCAACAGGTCTTTCTGAGGCTGCTTACCGCGAGGCATTGAAATATGCTCACGAGCGCGAGCAGTTTGGCAAACCTATTATCCAGTTCCCAGCTGTTTACGAGATGCTTTCTAACATGAAGGCTAAGCTTTACGGTTCTCGTGCATTGCTATATGAGACAACACGTTTCGTAGAGATTTACAAACAATATAACCACATAGCTAAAGAGCGCAAGCTAGAGAAAGAGGAGCGCGCAGAGAGCAAAGCCTATGCACGTTTGGCTGATGCCTTCACTCCACTTTTGAAACTTATGACCAGCGAGTACTGTAACCAAATGGCTTATGACGCAGTTCAAATCCACGCAGGTTCTGGTTATATGAAAGACTACCCAGTAGAGCGTCTATACCGTGATGCACGTATCACAAACATCTATGAGGGTACAACTCAGCTTCAGGTTGTTGCGGCAATACGCCACGTCACAACAGGTACTTTCCTTGAGAAAATCAAAGAGTACGAGTCTTTCGACTACTCAGAGCAATCAGCGTCTACACTTGCTAAGCTAGTAGGTATGCGCAAGCTATACGAAGAGGCTGTTGAGACTGCAACCAAAGACAATAACCTAGAGGCTATCGACCTACACGCACGTCGTATGGTTGAGATGGCAGGTCACCTTGTAATCTCTCACTTGTTGTTGCAACAAAGCGAGCAGGTTGACGAGTACCGCAACTCGGCTATGGTTTATGCTAAACATGGCGAGGCTCAGTGTGCTGCTGCTCATAAATTTATCATGGAGTCAGGATGTGGCGACATAGATCTTTATAGCGCAGTAAAAAGCGAGTTCACAGAGCAGCTATAATTCTTTAAGATAGCACAGACGTAGGAATACGTTTTACAATACTAGAACAAAGGGAACAACTAACGATATTGTTGGTTATTCCCTTTGTTCATTTAAGACAGGGCTAAGATGCGAATGACTGCAACACTCTGGTTTTCAGTCTACCGCAGCAAATGTGTGTGGCACAGGACTTAGAATTTAATCAAGCATAAGATAGATAGTTATTTTCTGTTATCTACAATAAACCTGCAATTTTTGCGTTAAATTTAAACATTTTTGTATATAATAATACTAATACGTTTAAATTGAAACATAATTATATCAACTCTATAAAAAACCACTACATTTGTTACTCTGGCAATAGTTATTAATGATGGAAGCTATAAAAGATATAATCGCAAACATGGTTATTGAGTACTATGGTCGCTATGAATCTAAGTATGAAGACTTGGTTCATACCCAACAAGTGGTCAGCTATACTCGCCTAATAGCCGTGGGAGAAGGACTAGCCCCCAAGAGGGTCTCTATGCTTGAGGCAGCAGCGTGGTTACACGATATAGGCTGTCCTCAATCTAAAGAGATTTACGGCAATTCTGAGCCTATAAACCAACAGAAGGTAGGGGAAGAGGTCAGCCGTGAGCTACTTGCAAGCATATCGGTGATTCCAGAGCAAAACAAGCAGTGGCTTATTGATGTTGTTGCAACCCATCACCAACACGCCAGTGCCATAAAGCTAGGTTTTGAGCCCTTATACGAGTCCGATCTAATAGTTAACATACTATCAGGATATCACCACATATCTAAGGCTGGCGACTTGTACAAGAAGCTGATGGCTAGTAAAACTGGCAAAAGGATTTTCAAAACCCTTATAGATATTGAGTAGCAGAGCTTTAGCTCGCATCTCACATCACCACCACCTCACAAGAATTATTATATTACTAAAAATATACAAACCCAAATGTTATGATGCACCCAGAATGTAGATCATGCGGTAAATGCAAACACGCAACAACCAAAAGATCAAAAAATTTAGAGTACATAAGATATACCAAAGGAACAAAGACGAATCTTAACAATAAATCAAATCGCCTTTTTCTTATACTGTCTGGCAGTTTTATCATAACTAAAAATGCTAAGGAGTACTTATGTAAGACCAATGAGATGGCGATTATAATGGCAAATAAGCATTATAACACGACATTTGTTGAGGATACAGAGGTTATGGCCCTAAGCTATGATACCATCAGCCACGTGTGTGAAAACGACAGCGAGGAGATAAAATCAATACTGCATAATATAAAATACGAGTTTTGCACTCTTGAGATGGTGCCCGAGGTTATAGACTTCTCAAAATCCTTGAAGCACTACCTAGAAGACAGCATCAAGTGTTATTATATCAGCGTATCTAAGCATATAGAGGCCTTTGTATTGTTCAAGCACTACTATTCTATTCATGATGTATGTCGCTTCTTCTACCCCTCGATACACAAAGAAACCTCGTTCTTTAATATCGTTATGGCCAATAATACCAATGTAAATACAGCCAGCGAATTAGCCGAAGCCTGCGGATATAAATCGTCTAATTTCAGAAGGTTGTTTAAGATTCACTTTGGCGAATCGCCCTACCAGTGGATGCTTAAGCAGAAGGCTCCACTAATCAAAGAGCAGCTGCTGAACAGTAATATTCCGATAAAGAAGATAGTTATAGACTTTGGATTTGCCGACCAGTCGCACCTCAACTCTTTCTGCAAGAGGTTCTTTAATATGACCCCTCTCGAAGTAAGAAAGAGCGTGCGTAGCGCATAGATAATAGGGTAAGAATCACCTATTTACCTATACAGTAGTAGGTGAAGCCTTGCTCTATAATAAAGCTACCATCATAGATGTTGCGACCGTCAATGACTACATTATCCTTCATCAGCTTGGCAATCACATTCCAGCTAGGCATTCTAAATTCCTTCCACTCTGTGAGCAGCATCACCGTGTCGGCATCAACCGTTGCGTCGTACATATCCTTGCAGTAAGCGACCGTGTCACCTATCTTGCGGCGACATTCATCCATAGATATTGGGTCATAGACTTTAACCGTGCACCCTGCCTTGACCAACAAATCTATAACCACCAACGATGGTGCCTCGCGCATATCGTCTGTCTCGGGCTTAAATGACAGGCCCCATATTGCCACTGTCTTGCCCTTGATATCGCCTGCGAAATGGGCTGAAAACTTATCAAAAAGCACTGTCTTCTGCTTGTCATTAACTCGCTCAACAGCCTTTAGTACCTGCATATCATATCCCTGTTGCTCAGCTGTTTTTATCAGTGCCTTAACATCCTTAGGGAAGCAACTGCCACCATAACCACAGCCAGCATAAAGGAACTTATTACCTATACGCGTGTCGGTACCTATGCCCTTGCGCACCATATTCACGTCTGCACCCACTACCGCGCACAGATTGGCAATATCATTCATAAAACTGATACGTGTAGCCAGCATAGAATTGGCTGCATATTTAATCATCTCTGCCGAGGGTATATCAGTGAATATCATACGATCGTTGACAACCATAAAGGGCTTGTATAGGCGCGCCATAATCTCTCTAGCACGCTCGCTATCAACACCTACAACCACCCTATCTGGGGACATAAAGTCCCTGATTGCGGCACCCTCCTTAAGAAATTCGGGATTGCTAGCCACATCAAACTCAATGTCTACACCTCGCTTTGCAAGTTCCTCACAGATGACCGCCTTGACTTTGGTTGCAGTACCTACGGGCACCGTGCTCTTGGTCACAAGCAATATATATTTATTCATCGTGCGAGCTACCGTGCGGGCCACATCAAGCACATACTGCAAATCGGCAGAGCCATCCTCATCGGGCGGTGTACCCACAGCACTGAAGATTACATCAACCTCATTAACAACATCCTCAAGCTTAGTGGTAAAATGCAGGCGTCCAGCCTTAACATTCTTCTGTACCATATCTTCCAGCCCTGGCTCATAGATAGGTATCACCCCTTGCTTTAGTTTATTGATTTTATCTTGATCTATATCCACACAGCTAACGTCGACACCCATCTCCGAGAAACATGTTCCAGAGACTAGTCCAACGTAGCCAGTTCCAATAATTGCAATCTTCATAATCAGTGATTCTGTTTAGTCTACAAATTTATACAAATTTGTGAGATATCAGCAAAATAGTGTGCACAAAAAAGCCAACCCCACAAAGGATTGGCTTTAAATCTTTTAGTCAAACGACTCTAACTTATGCGATAGAGTTAACTTTCAACTGAAGGCTGCTTTTAAGGTTGCTTGCCTTGTTTTTGTGGATAACGTTGATTTTGCTCAACTTATCAAGCATAGAAACAACTTTTGGCAACAAAGCCTCAGCAGCTGCTTTATCCGTAGTATTACGAAGAGCTTTCACAGCGTTGCGTGTAGTTTTGTGATAGTATTTGTTTCTAAGTCTTTTCGTTTCAGTTTGACGAATTCTCTTTTTTGATGACTTATGGTTTGCCATTTCTCTAGACGTTTAATATTAAGAAATCTGTTGATTTTGTTGTTGTTTGTGCATTTCTGCACTTTGGCAACGCAATCTCCCAGATTTGTTGCCTGCGTTTTAACACCCGTGTAGCCCATAGGAGAGTCGAACTCCTCTTTTAAGAATGAAAATCTTACGTCCTAACCGATAGACGAATGGGCCATCTAGCTTATGATTTAGTATCATTTAGCCGTGCAAAGGTATGGATTATTTTTTAATCTCCAAACTTTTTACACGAATTTTGTCGAAAATGTATCTTTTTTAGCCCAAAAGCTCCTCGTATCTGCGACCCAGATATTTTGTCGAAGACCCAAGCATACGTTCTATGCACCCACCGCGCACAACTTCTAAGGGGCTACCCTCAACAAAATCACCGTTCTCAATCACCACAAATCTATCGCACAGCTCTAGGGCAGCATCCAAGTCGTGGGTAGTGAATATCACGGTCTTATGCATCTTGTGTGCCAAATCTGAGAGCAGGCCCGATATTTCATATTTGTTGGGCAAATCCAAGAATGCTGTTGGCTCATCGAGAATAATTATTGGGGTCTGCTGAGCTAGTGCGCGCGCTATCATAACTCTCTGACGTTCACCATCACTCAGCGTGTCTATGGACTTTGTGGCAAAGCAGCCCATGCCCACCATATCAAGGCTCTGCTTTACAATGTCGTGGTGCTCAGGCTTCATGCGTCCAAAGATATCTGTATAGGGAGCTAGTCCAAAACCCACCACGCTCTCTACTTTGAGGTTAGAAAGCACAAGCCTTTCCGTAGACACGAAGCTCACAAGGCGTGCGCGCTCGTTGCCCCCCAACGAATGTAGTGGTCTGAACGAACCCTCTGAGCCTATCATAACCTGCCCCTCAAGCGGAGTGTCGATAGCAGAGAGACTTCTAAGCAAGGTGCTCTTACCACAACCATTACGACCTATGATGGCCGTAAGAGCCTGAGGCCTAAACTCTAGATTTACGCCCTCATATAGTGTACGCTCCTTATATCCTAGTTTAAGGTTCTCCAGAGCGAGTGTTATGCCTGATGGTTCTCTCATTACATTCTAGATATTGTGCGCCCACGCATTACTATAACCAGCACCATAGGGATGCCTAGCAGCGAGGTCACTGTATTTATCGGAAGCGTTGTTTGACTACCTGGTAGCTGCGAGATTATATCACACACAAGCACCATTATAATGCCACACAGAACCGTTGCTGGCATAAGCTTGCGATGGTCCGAGTCCTTGAATATCATTCGTGTGATATGTGGGGCCACGATGCCTACAAAGCCTATCGGCCCACAGAAGGCTGTCACGGTTCCTGCCAGCAGCACCGTAGAGGTGAATATCAATATTCTGGTTCTCTTAACATTAAGACCCATGGTACGAGCATAGCTCTCACCCATAAGCAGCAGATTGAGCGGCTTAATCATCATAAAACTGATAATAAGACCCACCGAGGTTGCCGCTGCCATGATGGCTATCTGAGAGTAGGAGACACTGCCCAGATTACCCATGGTCCACACAACAAAGCTCTTGACAGCACTGTCGGGACTCATAAATTGCAATATCTCGACTCCAGCAGAGATACCGCTGCCTATCATCATACCCATTATGAGTATGGTCATAATATCTTTTAATCTTGATGCCAAGGCTGTTATAACCAACAATATGGCTGCCGAACCTATCCACGCGGCACCAGCAAAGCCTATGCTTCGTATCCACTCTACATTAAAGCCTAGACCCACAAGAGGCGCACCCAGAAGGAACAGGGCCACACCAAGGCTGGCACCCGAACTAACGCCCAACACATAAGGGCCTGCAAGAGGGTTGCGAAACAGGGTCTGCATCTCTAGTCCACAGCACGAGAGAGACGCTCCAGCGATAACAGCGACAATGGCCTTGGGCAAGCGGAAGTTCATAACCAGCGTAGTGTGCAACTCATCGCCCGAACCTACAAGCACCTTCCATACATTAGCCAAGCCTATATCAACACTACCATAAGCTACGTCTATCATAAATAGAAGCATAGCTAGCGGAACCATCAGCAGTGTTATCGTCTTAGAGCTCATTGTTTTATTTTTTATTTGTTTTCTGTAATTTCTTTAACTCTCTGCGCCACCTGCTCCATAAGCCATGTAGGGGTCGAAGTAGCACCACATATACCCACGCTCTGGACTCCATCGAACCACTCTGGCTGCAACTCGCCCTTGTCTTCTATGTTATAGGTTTTGGAGTTGGCCTTCAAGCAAGTTTCAAACAGCACCTTGCCATTAGAGCTTTTTTTGCCACACACAAAGATTATGCAGTCATAGCTTTGAGAGAACTGCTGAAGGTGGGGCGAGCGATTAGAGACCTGACGGCATATAGTGTCATGGATAGTTACGCTGTCTTTGTCGATGGCGCGCGCAAGTATCTGCTCGCCTAGGCTGTTGAACAAGTCTAGACTTTGAGTCGTTTGTGCCAAGAAATATATGGGGCGCGCAAAGTCTATGCTCTCCAGCTCGGCGGCATTCTCAATAACATTGATTTTACCACTTTCGACCTGACCCGTAAGACCCACAACCTCGGCATGTCCACGCTTGCCCAAAAGAACAACCTGACCATTGCACTCGCTCATAGTCTTAAAAGCCCCAAGCACCATCTTCTGCAACTTGGCCACAACGGGGCATGTAGCATCCACGATAACCACACCATGCTGCTCGGCAAGGGCATAGGTTGTCGGTGGCTCACCATGCGCTCGTATAAGAACCGTCTTGCCCGAAAGCAAAGGCAACTGCTCTAAGGTTATTGTGTCAAGACCAAGACCCTCAAGCCTCTGAACCTCAACACGGTTATGAACAATATCACCAAGAGAATACAGCGGCTCATGCTCTAGTGCTTGCTCAGCCTTGCTTATGGCTGTAACCACACCAAAGCAGAAGCCCGAACCTTTGTCTATATCTATCTTCATAATTCTATAATAGATTGTTAATCTTATCCATCACCCACTCCATCTGCTGCTCGACACTCATATTGCTATTGTCTAGCTCTATGGCATCCTCGGCACGGCGCAAGGGGCTTATGGCGCGCTGCTGATCTGCCGTATCACGCTTGCGTATATTGTCCTCGATTTGCTCCAATGAAACTTTATCGCCCTTAGCCGTAAGTTCATCATAGCGTCTTTGTGCCCTAATCTTTGGGTCGGCCGTCATAAATATCTTCAGCTTAGCATTTGGGAACACTACCGTACCTATGTCTCGTCCATCCATTACGATGCCTCCCTTGCTGCCCATCTGTTGTTGAAGAAGCACCAGACGGCGGCGCACCTCACCTATGGCACTGACATCACTCACCGAGTTGCTAACTTCTATACTACGTACGGCACTCTCGACATTCTCGCCACAAAGGTAGATGTCGCTGGCACCCTTAGAGCTATTAAATCTAAAGGTTATATCTACATCATCTAACATAGATATCAACTTCTCGCTGTCGACCATAGAGGCGTTGATGGCTCCATTGCGTATGCCATAGAGTGTCACAGCACGATACATGGCACCTGTGTCTATAAAGATGTATCCTATGCGTGCAGCTATTTCTTTGGCAAAGGTACTTTTACCACAAGACGAGAAACCGTCTATTGCTATTATTATTTTATTTGGCAAGCTCATTGACTGTATTATTTATGAACATTGAT
Source organism: Rikenellaceae bacterium (assembly GCA_044433305.1). GTDB lineage: Bacteria > Bacteroidota > Bacteroidia > Bacteroidales > Rikenellaceae > JAWXTS01. The sequence goes on from JAWXTS010000009.1 coordinate 22,154, forward strand.
AATATTGATAGTGCTCCAAGCAAGACTATTAACGAACCCGCTATGCGGTTAAGGTATAGCATGTGCCTTGGGCGGAATTTTTTTCTCACCATATTGACTATTGATGTCAGCATAAACCACCATGTCGATGTGCCGATAATAACTCCCAGAATCATAATCATAGACGCCATGAGTCGTCCATCATTGCTGACGCCAAAAGCAGCAAACAACGCCACAAAGACTAGAATGTAGGTCGGATTGGCCACAGTAACCAAGAATATTGATATGTAGTCACTCCAAAGGCTCGAACCTTTGCCCGAGCGGTTGTTGCGAATCTGAACAACAGGATTCTTAACGAGTATGCTCATGCCCACAAAGATAACACACAGCCCACCTATTGCCTTGATAAATATCAGGTTGTGCTCTATGAACGAGGTTACAAAGCTCAACGAGAACAGGGCTATTATCGCCAGTGTGGTATCGGCCGAAGCAGCACCCAAGCCCGAGACAAGGCCCGAGCGACGACTTTTGCTAAGCGTGCGCTGCACACACATCACACCAATGGGACCCAGAGGTATAGACGACAGCAATCCAATAAGGATGCCTTTTGCAAGTAGAGTGAGCCACATTATGCTTTTTTTGTATTAAATTTATACTGGCTGATTAATAGACTGCAAAATTAATAATTTTAATCATATCTTTGCGACTATGATGGGAAGAAAAAAAATATTGTTATTATCACTACTCAGCGTAATGGCCTTATGTATAGGCTGGCTAGAGCTTAATGGACTGCCTCTATTATTTGCTCTGGTGCCGATTTTTTATCTTAGGACTCAGTATGAAAAGCAACCTAAAGGCTCAAAAAAACTAGCTAAAAGACTAATACTAATATTTGGAGTATGGAACCTTATAACCGTATGGTGGGTCGCTAACGCCTCGCTATTGGGGGCCGTGGCAGCCGTAGGCATCGGCACAACACTGCCAACCATAACGTTCATGGTATACAACTCGGTGGCCCGCAGAAGCTCTAAATTCTTTTCTTACAGCCTATTTATAGTACTATGGATATATTGCGAGGAGCTATTCATGAACGGGCAGCTAGCCTTCCCATGGCTGATGCTTGGCAACGGATTCTCGACCAGCGTGTGGGCCGTTCAATGGTACGAGTATACAGGTGCTTTTGGCGGAACACTATGGGTGCTGCTAGCGAATATATTTATTTATGAGGCTATATGCTCTCCAAAAGATAAAATCAAAAGGTACTCTGCGATAGCTATTGCTCTGTTGCCAATAGCCCTCTCGCTGCTGATATGGATCACCTACAAAGTGCCTAACCAAAAGCAGGCCTTGGTGCATATCGTACAGCCCAACCTCGACCCCTATACAGAGAAGTTCACCATGTCGCAGGATGCACAGACCCAAATAATTCTATCGCTTGCAAGTCAGGCTCCGCGCGATGTAGATTTCATCATCACCCCCGAAACAGCCTTTGACGATAGGCTGTGGGAAGGCGCGCTGCAAAGGTCATCATCCATGCAGGTCATAAGGGGTTCTATCCTTGAGAACTACCCCGGAGCTAAGTTTATCGCTGGAGCAACCACATTGCGCCGCTACTACAACAAAGAGCAGGCCAGCCATACCGCCCGTCCGATAAACAACACTGAGTTCTACTACGATGCTTACAACTCGGCCCTTGTGGTCGACTCTAGCCAAACCATAGATGTCTATCACAAGAATAAACTTGTGGTGGGCGTAGAGCGCATACCTTACTTCTCTCTACTAAAAGATGTTGAATTTGTATCTGTGACCCTAGGTGGCATGACAGGACAGCTGGGCTATGATGAGCAGCCCAATATCTTCAGCTCTAACAAAGGCATGTTCGCAACTCCTATATGTTATGAGTCAATCTATGGCGAGTACTTTGCTAACCTTAGCGCCATGGGAGCAGAACTCATGCTGCTGATATCCAACGACGGCTGGTGGGATGAGACCTTAGGTCATATACATCTTTTGAACTACGCACGACTAAGAGCCATAGAAACACGTCGAGCCGTGGCTCGCAGTGCCAACACAGGTATCTCAGGCGTGATTTCTCCACGAGGCGATGTGCTTGAGACACTGGGCTGGGACCAACGCGGAACAATAACCGCCAGCGTGCCTATGGACTCTAAGGTCACTTTCTATGCTCGCACAGGAGACTTTATAGTTCGCATATCCAAGCTTGTACTCGTGCTACTGATAGCACTCATGATAGGCAATTACATAAGAACAAAGATTAAACAAAAACAGTAGACTTTAATATGGACTACACTCAGGCAACCGAGCTGCTATTTAATTCTCTGCCCGTATTTCAACTCAGCGGTGGCGGAGCCTACAAGCCAGGCATAGAACGCATCCTAGCCCTAGACGAGAAACTAGGCAATCCACATTCTAGATACCAAACCATACACGTAGCTGGCACCAATGGCAAAGGCTCTGTGTCGCACACTCTGGCCTCTGTACTTATGGAGTCAGGGCTGAGGGTCGGTCTCTACACCTCGCCCCATTTGAAAGATTTCCGCGAGCGCATGAGCGTCAATGGCGCAGTCATATCAGAGCAGGAAGTTGTCGAGTTTGTCGAGAACAATATCGACTATGCCAAGGCTCTGGGGGCTTCATTCTTTGAACTTACGGCATCCATGGCCTTTGAGTTCTTTGCGCGAAACGATGTTGATGTGGCAGTCATAGAAGTTGGACTCGGAGGACGCCTCGACGCAACAAACATCATATCTCCAATCTTATCCATAATAACCAACATAGGCATAGACCACACTCAGTTCCTTGGCTCGACCCTAGAAGAAATAGCCACCGAGAAGGCTGGCATCATAAAGCCCAAAGTGCCTGTTGTTATAGGTCAAGGGGGCGATGAGATAGACCATGTCTTTGAGAATAAGGCAGAGAGGTACAACGCTCCAATAATCTTTGCAGAGGATGTGTTTGAAATTGAAGAGCAACTGGCTCTAGAGGACTCTCAGAGCATAGTCTTGAGGCGTCTTAGTGGCAGCGTGCCATGCCGCAAATATAAGCTCGAACTTGACCTTATGGGCGAGTATCAGGCCCACAACATAAGGACAGTGGTAACAGCAATCGAGACCCTCAACCAGTACTGCCGCTTTGATATATCGACTGACGATATAGAGCAGGGCGTGGCAAATGCAGTAGCAAACACCTCTCTCAAAGGTCGCTGGCAAAGGCTTGCAAAGATCCCACTAACGATATGTGATACAGGGCACAACACCCACGGAATAAAAGAGATAGTAGCCCAGATAGAGAAACAGAACTTCGATAAACTATATTTTGTCATTGGCATGGTTAGCGACAAAGATATTAGCTCTGTGCTGGAGATTCTGCCCACCTACCCTTACTACATCTTTACTCAGGCCGACAACACACGCTCTCTGCCTGCCGACGAGCTGATGTCTATGGCAGCAAAATATGGACTCAAGGGAGAATGCGTAAAGGATGTTTCTCAGGCTTATGCCTTGGCTCGTGCACTAGCAAGGTATAATGATATGATATTTATCGGAGGTAGCAACTTCGTGGTGGCTCAGGTGCTATAATCTAAACAGGCAGACTCTTAGAGAAGAACAACCCCTTGGATACCCAAAAGCGAAAGCGCACCAACATATTGGCCGCACTAGGGCGAAGGCTCAGCATATAAAGCACCCACAGTGCCAATGTTGCACCCCACTTAAACAGCTCTATACAAATGCGGCTAAAGTATTTGTTCTGTCCCTGCGAGCGTATTCTCTCACTGAGACCCGTACCCAAGGCCTGCTTACGGATAAAATCAACCTCGGTACGCTCCTTAGGCACAAGGTGATGAACAAGAATATCTGGTGAGTAGGCTACCTTAAGCCCAGAGTCTATAATACGGAAGGCTATATCTTTCTCCTCGCCACCAAGCAGTATGCGACCCATGCGGCCAAGGTTGACATCAAACCCACCACATCTGTCAAAGGCCTCTCTACGGAACGACATATTAAGACCACGAGGATAGTTAGAGCCCTTGCGTCTCATCTTATATTCTTTGGACGAGGGCATAAAATAGCCAAACAGAGAAGCGAGCCACTTGTTGTGCCAGCGTGGCACATCGCACAAGAACTTCAAACGTGCAGGACCTCCCACCTCGCCCACATCAGCATTGGCATCAAGGTAGCGGCATATCTGATAACAAAAGTCGGGAGCCATAATGGCATCATCATCGGCGAAGGTCAGATACTCGCCACTTGATTCTGCGATACCGCGGTTACGAGCAAACGAGAGACCCAGTTGTCGCTCGACAAAGTACTTGATTCTAAGCTGAGGGTTAGCATCTATAAACTCCTTGCATAGATACTCGGTGTCGTCTGTGCTATTGTTGTTTATGAGCACTGTTTCAAAAAGCTCAGGCTTTAGGTTCTGAGCTACAATAGAGCTAAAAAGACCTTTCAGAAATCGCTGACGATTGAAGGTACATATTATTATCGAAAGTTTGGGCGTGCTCATAACTAGCTAATTTAGACGCTAAGTTAGTGAAAAAATCTTTATTCTTGCAAGGGCGTCTTGCTTTTATTGCAAAATAGATATACCTTTGGATATAAGATTGTTTGTATGAATATTATAATAGTAGGCCCTGCACACCCATATAGGGGCGGAATAGCAGACTCGAATGAGCGACTTGCACACCAATATATACAGGAGGGGCACACGGTAGAAATCGTTACTTTCACCCTCCAGTACCCGTCGTTCCTATTCCCCGGAAAGACGCAATATTCTAGCAGCCCTGCACCCAAGGGTCTCGACATAGTAAGAAAAATAAACTCCATAAATCCTATCAACTGGCTTTGTGTTGCCAACCAGATAGCCCGTAAGAAACCCGACTTGGTGATGATGCGCTTCTGGCTGCCCTTCCTTGCACCATGCCTAGGAACCATAGCCCGCGGAATAAGACGAAAAAGCAAAAAAACCAAGATAGTATCTATCGTAGACAACATAGTCCCTCACGAAAAACGCTTTGGCGACAGGATGTTCGCACGCTACTTTGTGGGTTCTATACACGGCTTTATATCCATGTCTAACTCGGTGCTTGAGGACTTGGTTCAATTCAACAAAACCCTCAAACCAAGCCTATTCTCGCCCCACCCCCTCTACGACCACTTTGGCTCAATAATGCCTAAGGAACAAGCAGCCGAAAACCTTGGTCTCGACAAAGACTTTAGCTACATGCTATTCTTTGGTATCATACGCGACTACAAAGGCCTCGACCTACTTCTAGAGGCTCTAGCCCTAGGACAACAACGTTTCAGAGAGCTGAAGGTAAAGCTAATTGTGGCTGGCGAATTTTACAATAATAGTCAGATATATTTTGAGCTGTCGCACAAGCTGGGCATAGACGACATGATAGTTTGGCGCAACGAGTTTATACCTCATGAGCAGGTTGCCGATTATTTCTCTCTGGCCGACATTGTAGCTCAAACATACAAGTCGGCAACACAGAGTGGCATAACACAAATTGCCTATCACTTTGAAAGACCTATGCTTGTAACCCACGTGGGTGGCCTAGCCGAAATAGTACCTCACAACAAAGTCGGATATGTATGTGATACTGAGCCTAAAGCAATCTCTGAGGCTCTAATAGACTTCTATGAAAATGACCGCTTCGAGACATTTGTAGAGGGCACAAAGAGTGAGAAAAAACGCTATGCTTGGGATATTATGACCGCACGCATAAACGAGCTGATGACCCTAATTAATTGATATGTCTATGGTAGAAGAGCTTGTGCTCGGGCAATAGTTCAGGGTGAAGAATCTTTATCAAATCAGCCAGTACAATATCGGGATTAATAACACCATTCTCCCAAAAGTCACTGCCCCCCATCTCTGTTTCGCGCAGATTATTGTTATATATTCGACCACTCTGGAATGGTTTTGTAGAAGCAAAGTTGGCGTTATTTTCAAGTAGTTCTGCCTTGTTTTTTACGGCATTGGTATTGAGCCACACATCAGCCTGCTTGGCCCAAACAAAGCCCTGTTCGCTGCTGATAGCACGGCTGAGTCCATCGCCCCACTGACCCCTGCCACTGTCATTATCATCACATATATAATCTCCGCCAGCATCGTTGATAAGCTGAACAGTATAGTTCTCAGGACTAGGGATATACCATGTATCTCGCCAAGGAATATTAAACATCACCTTAGGCTTTTCAAGTCCGTGGGTAAGGTTATTCAACGCCAAGTAGCGACTCTCAATACCCTTGAAAATATCTATGGCCTGCTGCCTTAATCCCATAATCTCACCTATGACAACTATCCACTCGGCACGCCCCAGCGGCGAACATTCTAGGTAATCGCATATAGAAACACTACGCACCCCGAGCTCAGATAATTTTGCACCAGCCGACAGGTTCTGACTCCCAAGCCCATAGCTGAGCAGAACATCAGGCTTTATGGCAGAGAGGACCTCGTAATTAATAGCTCCCTCCATGCCTATATCGCTAACACTCCCCTGAGCTATCATATCCAACACATCAGCATTAGAAACATACTGTGCTCCAGAAACTCCACATATACTCTGCTGACGCTCCAAGGCCGCCAAAAAGGCTATATAAGAGGTCGACATGACAGCAACACGATTCACCGTGGGGGCAACAACCGTAAGATTTTCAGAGACCAAAGAAGCATCGTCACTAATCAAGGTGTACTCCACTTGGCCACTATTTTGTACAGTAGTTTTGATGACCACTCCCTTGGTAGACTCAAGAATCTCAAATCCCTCGGCATAGCTAGGAGTGTATAAAGTATCTATAATTTGACCATACTCGGCACCCGTAGGGCGTGAGCATGAGGATAATACGAAACAAAACAAGGCACAGATTATGCTGTATAACTTCATGATTGAGGGTTTTTGTGTTGATAATACCACAAATGTAGTAAAATTAGATTATAATAATGAAAAAACTCTGCTAACGTTACTGACTCTATAAATCTTTTGTATTTTTGCAGGATAATAAATTTTTAAATTATGCCACAGTTATCAGATAAGGGCCAGCACCTACCTGCTTCGCCTATCAGAAAATTGGTTAAATATGCCGAACAAGCCGAAAAGAAAGGCGTCAAAGTTCTAAGACTAAACATCGGACAACCCGACATACCAACCCCTCGTGAGGCAATAGATGCCGTACGCAATATCAACGACACCATATTTGAATATGGACACTCGGCAGGTATCGAGACCTTCCGCCACAAGCTTGTGGAATACTATCAACGCTCGGGAATAAACGTAAACCATGAAGAAATGGTGGTTACCGTGGGCGGATCAGAAGCCATCTTCATGGCCATGACTGTATGCTTGAACCCTGGTGACGAGGTGCTGGTGCCAGAGCCTTTCTATGCCAACTACAATGGCTTTGCAATAGAGGCTGGAGTGAACATCAAACCTATATTCTCATCCATAGACAACGACTTTGCAATGCCTTCTATGGCCGAGTTTGAAAAACATATCACCCCTCGCACAAAGGCTATATTTATCTGCAACCCCAACAATCCAACAGGATATGTATACTCTATGCTAGAGCTAGAGCAGATTAAGAACATCGTGCGCAAACACGACCTCTACCTATTCTGCGACGAGGTGTATCGCGAGTTCTGCTACGACGGTGTCAAACACATTTCAGTGATGAACCTAAAAGGTATAGAGCAAAATGTCGTTATGATAGACTCTATGTCAAAGCGTTATAGCATGTGCGGGATACGCCTTGGTGTTATCGTTTCGCGCAACAAGAGAATTATCGACGCAGCCCTAAGAATAGGCCAAGCACGCCTTTGCCCACCTTACCTTGCACAAGTGGCGGCCGAGGCAGCCATTGACGCTCCAGCGAGCTATCACGCGGCCGTATTTAAGGAATATAACGAACGCCGCGACTGCATAGTAAACGCCCTCAACAGCATAGAAGGTGTATATTGCCCTAACCCTAAAGGCGCGTTCTACTCTATCGTGAAGTTGCCAATAGACAGCTGCGACAAGTTCGCTCAGTGGCTACTAGAGGAATTTGAATACGAGGGCACCACGGTTATGCTTGCCCCTGCCACTGGTTTCTATGCCTCAATGGCTCTAGGACACGACGAGGTACGCATAGCCTATGTGCTAAACAAGGACAACCTTAAACTTGCCGCCAAGTGCATCGAGGAAGCCCTAAAGGTTTACCCTGGTCGCACAAATAAATAATGTATCAGTCTAGAGCAACACATAAAAACCAGTCACTAGCAAGTGGCTGGTTTTTTGTTATTATCTCACACCAGACACATACTCAAGTGCCCTATGTACATTGCCAATTATGGCAGAGGAGCTATATGTGGCTCCCGAAACAACATCAACACTAAGATCTGAGGCCTCCCTTATTGTCAGGCCATTCCATCGCTTCAGAAGACCACTCTTGATAACCTCTACAAAGAAATGCGTGGTCTCAGTATTGGGCACAAACACAACCCTTTGAATCACGCTATCTCTAAGGTATAACTTCACTGGAGTTTGACCTCCAAAGCCCTTGATGTCCTTTGCTAGACTCGAAGAATTAATAACACGGATGCCATCCGATAGGATGGTATCAACAGGCTCACTAGGGCCATCACCAGACTGTCTGTTATTGATTGTAGCTGAGGCATTCTTACCCACAACTCGGCCGTCTCTATTAATTGAGACACCAGTTAGCAATATCACTATTATCAACACATTAACAATGTTTTTTATTCTATCGAACACCATAACTAATATTTATTGTTTAGAAAACTGTGGTAGCCATCTAGCCTTAACAACAAGCACTAACATCTAGACTCGCACAGAATATACATCCATTAATATCAACACAAAGGTAGCTACATTTTAATAGAAACGCATCAATCATTTTCTAATATCTTCAGATTGCACGATAATAGAAATAAATCTATCTTAAAACAGCAAATAAGGGTTAAATCTGGTAATAATTTTTGATTTTCATGCAAAATAATTAACTTTGGGACATTAGCTGCTAATTTATGTTTTTAGATTTTATCACCGCACCACTATCGCTGATATACGCCTCGGTTATAGGCATACGGAATCGGCTCTTCGATAAACGCATTCTGCGCTCCGAGGAGTTCGATATACCTGTGATATGTGTTGGCAATCTGACCGTCGGTGGTACAGGGAAAACTCCTTTCACTGAGTTCCTTATCGAGAGTCTAAGCGGCAAGTACAACCTCGCTGTGGTATCTAGAGGCTACAAGAGACGAACAAAGGGTTTTGTGCACGCCAGCGAAGATAGCACCCACCAACAAATCGGAGACGAGGCTAAACAGATAAAGCTCAAGTACCCACATGTGGAAGTTGTCGTGTGCGAAAAAAGAGTGGAGGGAATCACAAAACTCAGAGAAATATGCCCGCAGACAAACCTCATTATTCTAGACGACGCATTCCAGCATAGATATGTCGAGCCTTGGGTGTCGATAGTGCTTATGGACTATAACCGCCCTATCTACAAAGACCACATGCTACCATGGGGACGCCTAAGAGACAGTAAGAGCCAGCTACATAGAGCACACTTTGTGATAACGACAAAGTGCCCAAGCAATATTCAACCCGTAGAAATACGCTCTGTGAGCCACAATCTCGAACTGTTCCCTTATCAGAAATCATTCTTCACGGGTATTCAGTATGCTCCACTAAGACCTCAATTTGCGGAGGTGGCTAAAGCCGCACCACAGAAAAATGGGCCAATAATAGTGATGTCGGCCATAGCAAGCCCTGCTCCCATGCTCTCGCATCTTAAAGCAAACTACAATATAATTCATCACCTAGAGCATCCAGACCACTATGCCTATAAGATTAGTGATATGGAGAAGCTGAGCCAGCTGCTCGATAGCTGCCACGAGCAGACTATTATTGTGATAACAGAGAAGGATGCAGCCAAACTAACGAACAAAAATAAAATTCCAATTAATATTCAGCAACGACTCTACGTGCTACCAATAAAAGTATCTTTCCTTGGCGACTCGTGGAAAACGTTCTTAAAACAACTTGATAATTATGTTAGAAAAAATCAAAAATACAGCGACCTTCATCCGTAATCAGGTGAACTTCGAACCAGAAATCGGCATCGTGCTAGGCTCAGGTCTAGGTGGCCTAACTCAGAACATTGACATCGTAGCATCGATAGAATACAAAGATATCCCAGGATTCCCAGTGTCAACAGTAGAGGGTCATGCAGGAAGATTCGTATTTGGTATGCTTGGTGGCCGCAAGGTTGTAGCCATGCAGGGACGTTTCCACTACTATGAGGGATATGAGATGTGGCAGATAATACTTCCTATCAGGGTTATGAAGTTCTTGGGAATACAATACTTGTTTGTGTCTAACGCTGCTGGCGGACTGAACCCAACCTTCAAAACGGGTAGCTTGATGATTATAACAGACCATATCAACGCTCTGCCAAACCCACTTATCGGGCCAAACATCGACGAGTTGGGACCTCGCTTCCCAGCCATGACAGAGGCCTATTCAAAAGAGATTATCGCCAAGGCTGATGCAGTTGCAGCAGCAAACGGCATAGAGGTTAAGCATGGTTGCTACTATGCTCAATCTGGTCCAACATTCGAGACTCCTAGCGAGTGCAAGCAGGTAAGAACCGTGGGCGGCGATGCGGTAGGCATGTCGACAGCACCTGAGGTTATTGCAGCGCGCCACATGGGAATACCAGTGTTCGGTATGTCTGTAATAACAAACAGTCATGGTGATGGCAACATTCCAACTCACGAAGAGGTGCAGATGGAAGGAGCTAAGGCCAGCGCGAAAATGATAACACTATTTACCGAGCTTGTAAAAGCTCTTTAGAAAGATATAAGCTATGATTAATAAAGTAATATTAGTGGGTAATGTGGGGGCCGACCCAGAGGTCAGAACTCTAGACAACGGAACCAAAGTAGCACGTGTGCGCTTGGCGACAACAGAACGTTTCTACAACTCACAGACCAAAGAGTCTAGCGACCACACCGAATGGCACACGGTGACTCTATGGCGTGGACTTGCAGACGTGGCCGACCGTTTCTTGCGCAAGGGCTCTCAAGTATATATCGAAGGACGCCTACGTTCTCGCGAGTGGACAGACAAAGACGGCAACCGCCGCTTTGGCATCGAAATCTTGGGCGACGAGCTTAAGATGCTAGGTAGAAGAAGTGACTCTCCGAGCAGCTCGGACCAGCAGCAAGGATATACCAACCCAAGCCCTCAGAGCAGCAGCGCGCAGTATAACCAAACGCCGACTCCTCCAGAGGTTGTTGCAGCACCACAGGAAACCGAGAGCGACGACCTACCATTCTAAACACACGGATTTACAGATTTTAACAATAGAACAATGACCACAACAACACAAACACCTTCTAACGAAAGATCACTCAACTTTATAGAGGAGATTATAGAAAAATATATAGCCGAGGGGGGCACAAATATTCAAACACGTTTCCCTCCTGAGCCAAACGGCTACCTACACATAGGTCACGCTAAGAGTATATGCCTTAACTTTGGGCTAGCAAAACGCTATAATGGACTGTGCAACTTGCGCTTTGACGACACCAACCCATCTAAGGAAGATGTAGAATATGTAGATTCTATCAAAGAAGATGTTAAATGGCTGGGCTTTGACTGGGCTGGAGAATACTATGCTTCAGACTACTTTGAGCAACTATATCAGTGGGCAGTGATGCTAATTGAAAAAGGCCTTGCCTATGTCGACGACCAGACGCAAGAGCAGATTCGCACAGGACGCGGCACAGTGACCGTACCAGGAACACTAAGTCCTTATAGAGAGCGCAGTGTAGAGGAGAACATTGACCTATTTAAGCGTATGCGCGAGGGAGAATTTGAGGATGGCAGCAAGGTGCTACGCGCCAAGATTGACATGGCTCACCCCAACATGATGATGCGCGACCCTATTCTATACCGCATACTACACACAAGCCACCACCGCACAGGCGACAAGTGGTGCATCTACCCTATGTACGACTATGCACATGGACAGAGCGACTCTATCGAGAAGGTAACTCACTCGATATGTACTCTTGAGTTTGATATCCACCGTCCACTATACGATTGGTTCATAGAGAAACTAGAAATCTTCCCTTCACACCAGTACGAGTTTGCACGCCTAAACATCACCTACACTATGATGAGCAAGCGCAGACTACTTCAGCTGGTAGAGGAGAATGTTGTTATGGGATGGGACGACCCTCGCATGCCTACTATATGTGGTCTACGTCGCCGTGGTTACACCCCTGAGTCTATACGTGCCTTTGCAGAGAAGGTGGGCGTAGCAAAACGCGATAACACCATAGATTATGGCTTGCTAGAGTTCTGCCTACGCGAGGACCTAAATAAGAAAGCTGAGCGTCGTATGGCCGTGCTAGACCCTATAAAGGTTACTATAACAAACTATGATCAGGTTGAGATGCGTAAGTGCATAAACAACCCAGAGGACCCTGAGGCAGGAACGCGTGAGGTGGCTTTCTCAAACGAGATTTACATCGAGCGTGACGACTTTATGGAGAACCCTCCAAAGAAATACTACCGCCTATCTCCGGGCAACGAGGTGAGACTACGCTATGCCTATATCATCAAATGTAACGAGGTTATAAAAGACGAGCAAGGCAAAGTCATAGAGCTTAAATGTACTATCGACACCATGTCAGGCAACGGAGGTTCTTCTGACGGACGTAAAATCAAGGGCGTTATTCACTGGGTATCGGCTCAGCACGCTGTTAAGGCAGAGGTGAGACTATTTGACCGCCTATTTACAAACGAGAATACCAGCGACATCGAAGAGGGTAAGACCTTCAAGGACTACCTGAATCCAGACTCTATGAATGTAATTGAGGCCTACCTAGAGTCTTCACTTCTTGAGGCAAGCACTAGCGACCGCTTCCAGTTTGAGAGAACAGGATACTTCTGCATGGACAAGGATTCGACTCCAGAAAAACCTATCTTCAATCGCACATCAACACTACGCGACAGCTGGGCTAAGATGGCTACAAAATAGAGACTAATGGCATTACATTTACTAGGCACACAATCAATAAGCAGAGCAGAAAAAGGGAACAAAAACCCTCTATTTGCAATCTGCAGCCTAGTTATGATATATATGCTTTGTGGAGCAGCTACCTGCATGGGTAGCTCTTCGCAAAGTGATTTAGACTCATTGCCGCCACTGAGAATCATAGTCACCACAGCTGGCAACAACACCGTTTACAGCTACTCTGAAGACTCCTTTCAGGATGAGATAAAACGCAATCTACATATATTCAAGCCAATAGAAATAACCCAAGAGCAGAAGTCTGACCCAACCGTACAACGACAAGTAGACATCAGCATCGGGGAACAACAGTACCACTTCAAGGTTCAGAATCAGATTCCAGTAGTAAGATTCAACTTTGACCGCAACCGTCGTGCGCTAACACCTCAGGGGCTTGGCTCCATGGTCAGCGACACGGTAAAGAACATCACCTACCCCTCATACAAAGGAACACCTCTTACAGAGCTTTGGGGGCTATGGCGCGAGGCGATAGAGCGCAACATGGACAGCAAGTATCTATTTCAACAGGAGAGCGCAAAACAGCTAATAATAGAGATTGAGATAGATGAGGATGGATTTGTTCACGACATCAAGGAGCTTGGGGGCACACTCAAGAGTTATAGCAGCAGCTGCATAGCGACAATCTTCGACATAGCAGCTCGCGAATGGACTCCAGCACAAATAAACGGCAAGAAAATCCGTACCCGCTCCATAGTAATCCTCGGCGACGGACAGAGTCCGTTTCAATAGCCTTAGCGATACAGGTTCTAATAGGCCACGCCTTGCGCGAAGAAAAGTATCCTCTCAACCACCAGACCATCCACGGACAGAGTCCGATTCAATAGCCTTAGCGATACAGGTTCTAATAGGCCACGCCTTGCGCGAGCAAAGTATCCTCTCAACCACC
>JAWXTS010000010.1:0-35137 GCA_044433305.1 Rikenellaceae bacterium
CAATCTCCCTCGCACACGCGTGCCGCGATAGCCTCCATAAGACCCTGTTCCTGCATCATCTTCACAAGCTGGAAGGTATTGCCTCCACCCACAACAACGGCCTCTGCCTGCTCTACGGCAGTAATCGGGTCGTCGGCATTATGTACCGACTCAACAGTTATGCCTACCTCGGCAAGCCTCGATTGCACCTTCATAAGGTACTCATCAAACGAGAAGCTTACAGCAGCATAAGGCACAAAAAGTACCGCTTTAATATCACCCAAGAAGTCTTTGATATTTTGCTTTGGGTATTCTAGATAGGCCTCGCCAGCGTTCGTTGAGTTGCTAATAAGCAACATTTTCTTGTTTTGCATATAGTGTATGTTTTAGTTTGCGTATAAAAATTAGGCCATCATAGCCATAAATCCATCATAATGTCTGTGTTAACTTCAACGTTCAAAAAACCCCAGAAATCAACATTTAGGGCTATTTCTTTTGTTTTCAGGACTTTGAGCAATAAAAATGGAAAATATTTTGTAAAAAACTTAAAATTTTATCAAAAGTAAGGGAAAATATATTACATTTGCAAAAAATCGGCTTAATAATAGTGGACTATTTTTAGGTTGTGCAGGATTTTCGCCATGTAGCCACTCCCAAGTAATATGGTTAGGCTTAAAGAGTAATCTTAAGGCTTAAAATTATCTGGGCGACTTTTGGCGTAGATCCTATTTATTGCGTTTCAGATTTTTTAAAAAATAATTGTTAAACTAAAAATTTAAAATCATGTCAGAAATTTCTTCAAAAGTAGTAGAGATTATTGTTGACAAACTAAGCGTTGACGTAGCAGAGGTAGTTCCTGCAGCAAATTTCACTAACGATCTAGGTGCAGATTCACTTGACACTGTTGAGATGATCATGGAATTCGAGAAAGAATTTGAGATCTCTATCCCAGACGAGGACGCTGAGAAAATCACAACAGTAAAAGACGCTATTGATTACATCGAAAGCAAAAAACAGTAATTATTTTTTCCAAAAGCAGTAGAACTAAAAACTAAGTTATGTCACAAAGAAGAGTAGTAGTAACAGGTCTAGGTACCTTGAACCCACTAGGAAACTCGGTTAAAGAGTATTTTGAAAATCTTGAAAACGGAGTGAGCGGTGCCGGTGAAATTACGCACTTTGACGCAACAAACTTTAAAACTAGATTCGCCTGCGAGGTAAAGAATTACAACTCCGCAGACTACTTCGACCGCAAGGAAGTACGTAAGTACGACCTATTTACTCAATATGCCCTAGTTGCAGCCGATCAGGCCGTAAAAGACTCAGGCATCGATGTTGAGAAAATAGACCTTGAGATGGCAGGAGTTATCTGGGGATCAGGTATAGGTGGCTTGGAAACTTTCCACCAAGAAGTTAAGGGCTATACAGATGGTTGTATCCCTCGCTTTAGCCCTTTCTTTATACCTAAAATGATTGCAAATATGGCTGCTGGCCACATATCTATGAAACATGGTTTCATGGGTGTCAACTACTGCGCTGTATCTGCTTGTGCTTCAGCTAGTCACGCTATGATTGATGCTATGAACTATATCCGTATGGGTAAAGCTGATATCATCATCACTGGTGGTTCTGAGGCCGCAATCAACCCTCCTGGAGTCGGTGGCTTCAACTCTATGCAAGCCCTATCTACTCGTAACGATGACCCTAAAACGGCTTCTCGTCCTTTCGACGAAAACCGCGACGGCTTCGTAATGGGTGAAGGTGCAGGAGCACTTATCCTTGAGGAATACGAGCACGCTAAAGCACGTGGCGCAAAAATCTATGCCGAGGTTGTCGGTGGAGGTATGAGCGCGGATGCTTATCACCTAACTGCCCCACATCCAGAGGGTAAGGGTGCAATGAAGGCTATGCGCGACGCTATCAAAGACGCTGGCATAACTTCAGATCAAATTGACCACATCAACACTCACGGTACTTCTACTCCAGTAGGTGACATCGCTGAGATTACAGGTCTTATCAACACTTTTGGCGAGCACATCTACGAGGTCAACATCAACTCAACTAAATCTATGACAGGTCACCTTCTAGGTGCTGCGGGTGCTATTGAGGCGATGGCTTGTATCAAAGCTCTTACTGAAGGCGTTATCCCTCCAACAATCAACGTTGAGAACGTAGATCCAAAAATCGACTCTCGCCTAAATCTTACTCTAGGCAAAGCTCAAAAACGCGATGTAACTTACGCTTTGAGCAACACGTTTGGGTTTGGTGGTCACAACGCTAGTATCATCCTCAAAAAAATATAATCAATGTTTGACAGACTGCTCCTACGTCTAACTACGAATCGGAGTAAGGACAAGCAATATTATAACATGGTATATGATTTGTTCGGTTTCCGAGCAAACAATATCGAGCTATATAAGCTGGCGTTAATACACCGGTCTGCTTCTATGTGTCTTCAAGACGGCACCATGCTCAACAATGAGAGGCTTGAGTTTCTGGGTGATGCAGTGTTAGAGACCATTGTCTCTGATTACCTCTTTGTAGAATTTCCTGACCATAAAGAGGGCTTTCTTTCAAAGTTGCGAGCACGAATAGTGAGCCGCACAAGCCTTAATGAGATAGCTACAAAGATAGGACTCGACAAGCATATAGTTGTTCAGTTCACTGGTGGCATGTACATTCAGAAACACTTGTTTGGCAACACCTTAGAGGCGATGATAGGAGCGATGTATCTCGACAAGGGATACAACTTCACCAATAGACTTATAATCAACGAGTTGTTTAAGAAATACTTAGACTTGCAATCTCTGTTGGATAATGAGGACGACCACAAGAGCCGTCTTATAGAATTCTGCCAGAAGGAGAAGTTGACCATAAATTTCGTTACTATACCTAGCGACAAGGCTACCAACCACATACCTCACTTCCATACCAATATTGAGATTGCTGGCGAGGTTCAGGGCGAGGGAGAAGGTGGCTCAAAGAAAGAGGCCGAGCAAAGAGCGGCATCTGTTGCTATGGCAAAATTGGGCACAAAGTCAGCCTAAGCATTAAAAATTCGGGGTCCATTAGCAGTGTTTCTGCAATAAAATCGTATCTTTGTTTTGATTGAAACGATTTGATCTATCTATGGACGAAAAACTTACAGACAAACAGGTACGCGAGAAGGCGGTAGGGCTTGGCATTGACAGCCTTAGCGATGCCGAGTTATTGAGCATCCTCTTTCGTGAGGGCGACTCTTCGCGTTCGGCTCTGCAAGTGTCAAAGGACTTCATGGATGTATGTTCGGGACAGCTTACGGCTCTAGAGAGCACCGATATTCGCAAGTTGCGCTCTATGGCAGGCATAGGTCTGACCAAGGCTGTTTATATCAAAGCAGCCCTAGAGCTTGCCAATAGATGTCAACAAAACAAGCCTCTTGAAGTAACAAACATATCCCATAGTCAGCACGTCATAGACATCTTTAAACCCATTCTTGGGGCATTACAGCACGAAGAATTTTGGGCCTTATATCTCAATAGTGCGGGGCGCATACTCGACAAGATACGCATCTCTCAGGGCGGCATTTCACAGACCATCGTCGATTCTCGCATAATCGTTAAGCGTGCGGTCGAGAACCTTGCCACCTCAATAATCATTGTGCACAACCATCCCTCGGGCGACCCTACTCCCAGTCAGCAGGACATTGACATAACTCAGAAGCTGGTACAAGCAGCCGAACTCTTTGAGATAAATATCTCTGACCACATCATAATCACCACGGCCAAATGTGCTAGTCTAAAAGGCCTAGGATACTTGTAAATATAACCTTAAAAACTGCTTTTATGTTAATTAAGATACTACTTATAATATCCATCATTATACAGCTTGTGGCTGCGGCTACGGCTATAAGCATGATTAAACAAACCCGATTTAATCTTTCGTGGATACTGTTTACCATAGCTCTGACCATCATGGCCATGTCGCGTTTTACCGAATACACGAACATAGTATATGAATCGGAACATAGGCTGCCTGCCGATTTCTTTGTGTGGGTAGGTGTTATTACCTCTCTCTGTTTGGCTGTGGGCGTGCTCTTGGTAAAGAGAATTTTCAAGTACATATCTAGAGCCGAACACGAACGCAAGATTACTGCTCAGCGCATACTTAACACTGTTGTTCAGACCGAGGAGCGCGAGCGTAGACGATTCTCCAAAGAGCTGCACGATGGACTAGGCCCACTGATGGCCAGTGCCAAGATGTCCATATCTGCACTAAATACGCTGGAGCACGACCCTCGAAGTCAAAGCATCATAGACAATGCAAGCTATGTCATTGACGAGGCTGTGCACACGCTAAAGGAGGTTGCAAACAATATGAGCCCTCATATACTAGACAACTTTGGGGTTGCCGTGGCCATACAAAAGTTTGTCGATAGCATCAGCATCGCCGATATTGACATCAACTACCAAACCAACATCAAGGAGAAACGTTTTGACAACGACTTGGAACTCGTTCTGTTCCGTGTGGCGTGCGAGCTACTACACAATGGCATACGCCACTCTAACGCCTCACAGATTTCTATTACGCTGGTCACCATAGGCTCCAACATAGAAATGCAGTATAGCGACAACGGAAAGGGCTTTGACACTAAGTCTAACAAGTTTGGCCTTGGACTCTCCAACATGGAATCACGAGTTAGCACCATAGGCGGCTCCTTCAATATAAATAGCGACTCGGGACGAGGCGTACATGCAGAAATCATAGCACCAATTTAGTATGAATACCAGTTATAAGATAATCATAGTCGACGACCACACACTGTTTCGTAGTGGTCTGCGCACCCTGCTAGAAACCATATCAGATATAAAGGTTCTAGAGGAGTTTGGCAACGGACAAGAGCTATTGGACTACCTCGCTGTGCCTAACAACCAGAAGCCAGACGTAGTGCTATTAGATATAGAAATGCCCATTCTCAATGGTATAGAGACCATGTCCCGTATATCGGAGCTATATCCTAACCTCAATGTGCTGACCCTGTCTATGTATGGTGAGCAGGAATATTATTTTAAGATGGTGTCCCTAGGGGTCAAAGGGTTTATGCTCAAGAACTCGGACATTAAAGATGTTGTTTCGGCCATAGGTATTGCGGCCACAGGTGGCAGCTACTTCTCTCAGGAGCTACTATGCAACCTTGTCAACAGCCTGCGCACAAGCCCTAAAACAGACGCTCAGCAACAAGAGAACGAACTCTCTGAGCGCGAGCAAGAGATATTACTGCTGATATGTCAGGGGCTGTCAAATCAGAATATTGCCGACCAGCTGTTCATATCTAAGCGCACAGTAGACAAGCACCGCGCTAACATTCTATTTAAAACGGGATGTAAAAACACAGCAAATTTGGTTGTCTATGCAATCAAGAACTCGCTTGTAGAAATCTAAGACTAGTTGCTCACGCCCTCCAAGACTTGCTCTGCTAAGACCTGACGGCGAGCATTACGAGCATTCATAACAACCTCTATCAGCTCATCTGCCTGATCGCAGTTAACCAGATAGATGTCCTCGTATATGTCCTGTATGGCAACAAGATTCTTGCGCGAGGAGGCATACACTTTGAAAGTATTCCAGTTTCTTAAATCTAGATAGTAGCCAAAGTGCCCACAGAAGCCACAGCTTGCAATAATAGGCACAACCCACTTAATGTCATTACGCTCTATCTTGCTAACAGAAACAATGTCCTCCATAGGAATCTGTGTCATCTCCAACAAGCAGTGTATCTCCAGAATGGCTGAACCGACCTTAATAAAACGCGGTATCGACAGCGTTGCGAATATAACCAACGCCATAAACACGCCCATTATCCACGCAAACAGATAGTGGTTCTCGGTGACAATGCGCACAAGATAGATGGCCAGTAGCACTATCAAAAATGCGAATACCGACCAGCGTATCAGGCCTTTGCTATATTTATATTTGAATGTCTGTATCATATAAAGGACTGCTTGAGGGGCAAGGTTATTCTTTCACTATATTAGGTTGCTCAAGGCCATAGTTATGCTTGCTATCCTCCTTGCGAAGCAACAGAGCAAAGATAATAGACATGGCTCCCAGCACCGCAAACATCAGCATAGGAAGCGTATAATCATAGCTAATGGCCGTCTGAGAATCTATCATACGCGTGCCAGTGACACAATATTTATCAAGCACAAAGCCTATGATAACAGGCACAAAAGCTAGTCCCCAGTTCTGAATCCAGAAAATCATTGAGTAGGCTGTACCCAACATGCGCTCTGGGACAATCTTTGGAACCGAAGGCCACATAGCCGAAGGCACAAGCGAGAACGAAGCACCCAAAAGAATCATCAGAATGATGGCCACCCAATTCTGCTGCAACTCTGGTATTGCAAATAAAAGGTGTACCACAACAAGGAGTATCGAGCCTATAAGCATGATGGTTGCTCCACGCCCCTTACGGTCATAGATACTACCAAAGATTGGGGTAAGCAGAATATTTCCGAAAGGCAATAGCGAAGGGATAATTCCAGCATAATCTGACGAGACATTGAACTTCTGCATCATTAGCTCGGTTGCATATTTCAAGAATGGGAATACGGCCGAATAGAAAAGCACACACAGAATGGTTATGTACCAGAAGGCTCGTATGCGTGCAATCTTAAATATATCTGAAGGTCTAAATTCCTCCTCGTCATTGCTCTCAACGGTAGTTTGCTCCTGAGTCTCCTGATCAAAGCGACGGTCCATAACACCAAAGACCAAGAAAGCAAGCAGGCCTATGACTAGTGCTATAACGCACAACATCATAGGGGCCGAGGGGCTACCCATAGCCTTAGCAATAGGATAAGAGCCTAGCAAGGCAATGGCCGTACCTATGCGCCCTGCGGCAACATTAAGACCCAATGCCAGAGCCAGCGAACGTCCCTTGAACCACTTGATAACTATCTTATTAGCCGTAATACCTATCATCTCTATACCAACACCAAAGATGGCGAAACCCAGAGTGGCCCAGAACACCTGCGCCTTGACAGAGAACACCTGCCAGCCAAAGATGTTAAGCGTGGTCATCGAGCCACCAAAGTCAGAAGCAAAAGCCCAATATTTCATGACTGCACCAACAAGCATAACCACAACAGAGAGGATGCCCGTGAATCGAGAGCCCTTTTTGTCAAGTATCATACCTCCAAAAATCAACATCAAAAGGAAGATATTGATTAGTCCATAACCACTTGTGAAGATACCATAATCGCTACTATCCCAGCTTAGAGTCTGCTCTAACATGGTTTTTAGCGGAGCCATAACATCACTAACTATATATCCTGTTAGCATGGTAAAGGACACCAGAGCAAGCACGCTCCAGCGTAGAAATGCTGACTCACTGACTTTCTTTTGTATAGCTTTAGTCATTTAGATTCTGATTTAATTATTTGTAGAATATATTTTCAATACTTCATAAGCACCATCAACACCTAGCTCTCCCGCCTTACTAATATCCATACATCCCTTGCGGGTATCTTTAAGATAAATCTGCAACAAACCTCGATTGAAGTAAGCATCGGCAAAGGCAGGGTTAAGTTCTATGGCACGCGTGTAGTCCTCTAGAGCCTCGGGCAAGCGCGACGATAGGCAATAAAGGTTGGCGCGGTTATAATAGGCATACGCATATTCGGGGTACAGCTTTATGGCTTTGGTCATATCACCAATGGCCTCGCTATAATCGTAGGTGCGCGAAGTGCCAGTTTTAAGCCTATTGGCAGGGTCTGAGTCTATCGTTAGTCGAGAGAACGAGTTATCTATGGACGACACAAAATCTATCATATCGGCACGTGTAGCTCCGCGGTTAATGTACAAGAAAGGATTTGATGGGTCACGCTCTATGGCCTGCGAGTAGCTGTTTATAGCATTTGTATATTGCTTGATATGCGCTTGGGTCACACCTCGCTTGAATAGCTGCTGCCACGAAGACTGACTCTGAGAATTAACCTCGGCCTCTATTGCCCTATCAAGCAACAACAATGAGTCAGCAGAGAGGTCACTACTCTGATTAATCATAACAAGTCTTAGACGCTGCTGCTCTGGAGCCTCAACAGCAAACGACGACATAAAATCCTCGGCCCTAGGCATATAATACCTATGAGGGTTTATCGTCTCTGCCGTGTCTGGCATCATGACACCGAAATAGAACAAGGGCTGCATAGAAATATCTGTCCTCTGACCCGCAATGTTCTTGAATGAGTTGTTGTCGGTCTCAAAAGAAAGCAGCTTATTGAACTGTCTTGATGTATCAGCATATATGGAGAAGGTGCTATCATTAAGCTTAGAGCGATATTCTTCTATCTTAAGTTCTGCAATCTTACGGTCCTCGTCAGCACTCTTAGGGTCGTTGAGCAAGTACCTGATATTAGAACGTCCAAGGTAGGCATTAGCAAAATCAGGATACAGTTCTATGGCCTTTGAGTAGTCACTCAAGGCATCTACCAGGTTGCCCAATCTATATTGTAGTGCCGCACGATTGTAGTATACAAGCACATTATTAGGCGAATAATGCACAACATCATTATAATCTTCTAGGGCGTTATTATAGTCGCCTGTCTGACTACGCATCAAAGCTCGGTTGAAGTAAGCCAACGAGATTGTTGAGTCTACGGATATGACATAGCTGAAATCATCTATTGCCTCAAGTGGCTTGTCCACACTAGAATATGCAATGGCCCTATTAAACAACGAAGGGATGTAGGTCGAGTCACAACCTATGGCCTTCGAAAACTCTTCTATGGCCTTGTGATGTTGATCCTGAGAGGCATAAAGATTACCTAGGCGGTTGTAGCCCAGAGGACTCTCGCGGTTGGTAACTATGGCCTTGTTAAATTCTTCATAGGCACGAGTGGTGTCTTTAAGGCTAAGGTAGGCCGTGCCACGATTAAGGTAGGCGTCAGCAACTTTATCTTCGCGCTTTATAAACATATCGAAGTCATCTATGGCCTTTTCATATTGCTTGCTCAGCAGGAAGGTCACACCACGGCTGTAATAGGTGTCGGGAATATCGGGTCTTAGGTCTATCGCCTCGTTAAAGTCATTTAGAGCATCGTCATAATTTGCCAAGCGCGAACGCGTGATAGCTCGATACTGATAGGCCGTTGTAAATACGGGGTTATAATATATGGCCTGAGAAAAGTCCATCTCAGCACCCAACAAATCATCTAGATTATACTTGGCTATGCCTCGCAAGAAGTAACCCTCATAGGCCTCGGGGTCAGCCTTAAGCATAATATTCAAAGTTTCTATGGCCTCATTATATTTGCTATCTATAATAAAACTTCTACCTACAAAGTAGAAATATCTCTTATTATACTGAGCCGACAACTCTGTGCTCGACAAAGCAGCAATCAACAAGAATATATATATCAAAAACTTACGCATAGACAATTATTAAGTGTGAGTTGGGTACAAAGTTAATTTA
This sequence comes from Rikenellaceae bacterium, assembly GCA_044433305.1. Lineage (GTDB taxonomy): Bacteria > Bacteroidota > Bacteroidia > Bacteroidales > Rikenellaceae > JAWXTS01. The sequence continues at coordinate 9,434 of JAWXTS010000010.1, forward strand.
TAAAATTACCAGCAAGTAGTAGTTTCTTTAGGAACGTTATTTTTATCGAAATGTTATTTTTAAATAAAAGTCTCTATGGCATATCTATCAGCCTGTTACTCTCTTTCCTGCTTTCCTAGGGTGAATGAGAACACGGTTCCCTCGCCTAGCTGAGAACGAACCGAGATAGGCTCATTATGTGCCTCCAGAATATGTTTAACTATCGACAAGCCAAGACCTGTTCCTCCGCTGGCCCTAGAGCGACTGCGGTCAACACGATAGAAACGGTTGAAGATACGTGCTTGGTCCTCAAGCTTGATACCTATACCATTGTCACTAACCTCAACCAAGACCTTGTCCTCCAAATCGTTGATAGTAACCCTGACATAGCCACCTTGCTTGCCATAGCGTATAGCGTTCATTATCAGATTACTAAGCACCTGACCTATACGACGACGGTCACCATACACAAAAAGCTCTGACTGAGCATCTCGCTCTACAAAGCCCACAGATATAGAAGCCTTCTGCGACTCGATATAAAAGGCATCGACAATCTCTTGACACAAATCAACAATATCAAACATATCGTTTTGTAACCTCAGCTCTCCCGACTCTAGCTTAGATATGGCCTCCAAGTCATTTACAATATTGATAAGTCTATCTATACTCAGCTCTGAGCGTTCTAGATACTTACGATTGATATTTTGATCATCGATAGCTCCATCGAGCAGAGTCAGCACATAGCCCTGAAGCGCAAATAGAGGAGTCTTAATCTCATGCGAAATATCGCCCAAGAAGTCTTTGCGGTAGCGGTCATTAGCCTTTAGTCGGCTTATCTCGTCAACATTACGCTCGGCCCATTCCTTAAGGTCGTCGCTCACATTTTTAGATACATTGACCACATCGGCAATAGATGCTGAGGCAGTATCGCGCGAGCGCAAAATCTCATATATAGAACGGAACTTACCCTGCACCAACTCGCGCAACATTCTAACCAACATATAGTACATGAAAACAAGAACTACCGAAACAGAAATTAGTGCTAGCAATATAGACACCCTACCTAGCAACACCCCCAGAAATGCTATGAGTGCCGCAACCATGATTACCAGTTTGGAAACCTTGCGTATAGATTTGATTTCATGAAATACCATAAATCTTATTGTTTTGCCATTCTGTATTGCTCAAATAGCTTAGTTATATATTTTCCTACTATATCAAATTCAAGGTTCACCACTGTGCCCACCTTGAAACAATGGAAGTTTGTATGCTCAAAAGTATAAGGTATGATAGCCACCTTGAAGCCTCCCAAGATAGAGTCCACAACAGTCAAGCTCACACCATTAACCGTAACAGAGCCTTTTTCGACTGTGATATTACCCGTTGCAGTGTCGTACTCAAATTCATAGTACCAGCTGCCGTCGGCCTCCTTCACGCTCTTACATACTGCCGTTTGGTCCACATGACCCTGAACAATATGGCCATCCAACAAGGCGTCAGGACGCATGCTGCGCTCAACATTAACCTCGTCGCCCACCTCAAGCAAACCAAGATTACTCTTTAGCAAAGTCTCCTTGATTGCCGTAACCGTGTACTCACTACCTTTAATATCTACCACCGTAAGACATACTCCATTATGAGCCACACTCTGGTCTATCTTAAGCTCGCCAGTGAATGGACAGTCTAGTGTGAAATGCTTATTACCTTGATCTTCTTTTATTGCTACAACCGTAGATGTAGCCTCTATAATTCCTGAAAACATTATCTTTTATTTTTAGTTTACCCTACAAAGGTATTGATTTCCCTTAGAATATCTATCCCCTTAAATAGATTTATTTACAATTATACCCTTTACTAGGTATAGTTTATTTATTTGAGATGTGTCAATTATCATCTGATCATACTTCTGGTTATTTGCCGCCACCAATCTAAGCTTACTCTCTTCGGCCGAGCGCACGTAACGAACCCCAACAAAGTTGTTAACACTGATAAGGTAGCTGGCTCCAAGAATAATATCCTTAGGCTCGACACTCTGACACAACATCACAGCACCCATAGGAATATCATCAGCCATAGAGTCGGACATGTAAGCAGCCGCAAACTCCACATCTTTATAGAAGCCTATGTTTATTGACGACTGGGGCGTAAACTCAAAGTTGCTATTTATGAGAGACACAGCATCCTGAGCATAATATGGAATGGCGGAGTGCGCGCTATTGCTATCGCTGCGCAACATCTCGCCCTCGCCAGTGAGTAGCCAACTTTTACTTATATCAGAATATCGAGACACGATGATATCTGCCAGATTGGCACTGATGTTATTGTTGCCCTTTTTGATTTGATATAGATTCTCGCTACGTTTGAGGCCTATACTTATAGCGAAAGCATGGACCGACAATCCCGCCCATTTCACCACTTTCTCTATTCTCTGCCCCGCAGTAAGTACCATAATTGTAATCTATATTCACACTCATTACAAAGGTAGTAGTTTTTTGAATAAAAGGGCGCATATATAACAATTTTGGCATACATTTTTGAGGTTTCTCCAACCCTCAAATACTATTAAACCGTCCAAAGGAGTCATCGCAGTTATGATTCATCATATTAAATTTGGATAACCGCTCAAATTGTACCAATTTTGTGCTATGGTTCCGTAGTTTAATGGATAGAACAGCAGATTCCGGTTCTGCCGATATGGGTTCGATTCCCATCGGAATCACCAAAAAAAGCGTGTCTAGCTTCCCTCTAAGGGCTGCTGGACACGCTTTAATAATTTATTTTAAGAGAAGCTTATTTGCTGAATGTGCTTTTGATATATGCGTAGTGAGGACCGAAACGTTCGAAAGCAGCTCTGTCCAACTCCTCGCGGTGATCTGGGTGAGCAACGCTGATAATAAGGTTAGCGCGCTCCTGAAGAGTCTTACCATACAAGTTAACCGCACCGTACTCGGTTACAAACCAGTGAACATGGGCACGAGTAGTTACCACACCTGCACCTGGAGTAAGAACTGGAGAAATCTTGCTCAAGCCCTTGTTTGTAACAGAAGGCATTGCAAGAATGGCTTTTCCGCCCTCAGAGCATGAAGCACCGTAGATGAAGTCAACCTGACCACCAACACCTGAATAGAACTTAGTACCTAGAGAGTCAGCACATACCTGACCTGTAAGGTCCACCTGAAGAGCAGAGTTGATAGCAGTAGTCTTAGGGTTCTTAGCAATCAAGAATGGGTCGTTTGTATAACCAACATCCATCATAAGAACACCTGGGTTGTTGTCGATAAAGTCATAAACTTTCTGAGAACCCATAAGGAATGTTGAAACAATCTTACCTTTATCTATTGCTTTGTTGCGGCCATTGATAACACCACTGTGAACAAGTGGAAGAACACCGTCAGCAAACATCTCTGTGTGGATACCAAGGTCCTTGTGGTTACCTAGGCGTGCTAGCACGGCGTTAGGAATCGCACCGATACCCATCTGCAAGCAAGCTCCATCTTCGATAAGAGCAGCACAGTGGTTACCGATTTGAGTCTCAATATCACTAGGAGTTGTGAAGTGAGCCTCCTCTAGTAGAGCGTCATCCTCAACGAACATATCAATATCGTCAACTTTAATAAAGGCGTCACCGAAAGAGCGAGGCACGTGTTTGTTGACAACAGCGATAACTGTTTTTGCGCACTCGATAGCTGCTAGTGTAGCGTCAACAGAAGTGCCCAAAGAAACATATCCGTGAGCATCTGGAGGACAAACCTGAACCATAGCCACATCACAAGGTAGAGCACCCGAGCGATAAAGTTTTTGAGTCTCGCTCAAGAACACAGGGATATAATCAGCATAACCTGACTGAGTAACTTTGCGCACGTTGCCACCAACAAAGAAAGAATCTAGCTGGAAAACGCCCTCAAATTCTGGAGCAGCATAAGGAGCTGCGCCCTCAGTGTGAAGGTGATGGATATGAACATCTTTAAACTCGCCATTGCGGCCACGCTCGCACATAGCGTTAATAAGTACAGCAGGCGCACTAGCCACACTACTTAGGTGAATATGATCACCTGATTTTATAACTTTAACAGCTTGTTCAGCTGAGATAAAATTAATTTGTTTCATCGTATATATATTATTTAGATTTTTATCATATACTAATTGTCCTGAGCAGCAAGTTCTATCGGATAAGATAAAAACAAGCCTGCTTTATTTTCAAGCCCCACAAATATACTATATTTAGACGAAACTTTTAAAAACTGCATGTTTTTTTGAACAACAAAACGACATTATGTTTTATTTAGATGTAAAAATATCACATTCACTGTTAAATGTGCTTAAATAACGTTTTGATAACAGACAAATTATTTTTTTGGAGATTATCTTTTATAACTTTGAAAATTATTAAAGATAACACATATATATAAACAGTTAAAAACAGACAATTATGGAAGGTGGAATTAAAAGTGTCGAGAGTGTAGTTATCCGTTTTTCGGGTGACTCAGGAGACGGCATGCAGATGACCGGAACATTGTTTACAGACACAGCGGCTTTTGCGGGCAATAGTGTATCAACGTTCCCTGATTTTCCTTCGGAGATTCGTGCTCCTAAAGGAACTATCTCAGGTGTTTCAGGTTTTCAACTTCAGTTCGGAAGTCAGACCGTAACCAACCCTGGAGACTATTGCGATGTACTTGTAGTTATGAACCCTGCGGCTCTTAGAGCTAATGCCAAGTGGGCCAAACGTAGTGCTACCATAATTTGTGATGGAGACAGCTGGAACGAAAAAGAAATTGCTAAAGCAGGTTATGCAACTCTAGACCCTGCTAAAGAGTTAGGTATCGAAGATTACAATATAATCTATCCAAACATCACTTCACTGGCAACCGATGCGGTGGCCGAGGCTGGTCTAGACCGCAAAAGCGCACTTAAGTGTAAAAACATGTTCGCCCTAGGTCTTTGTCTATACCTATATGATAAGGAGACTGTTCACGGTGAGGAATTTATAAACAAGAAATTTGGCGCAAAGAAACCTCAGGTTGCACAGGCAAATATCCTTGCCATTAAAGCAGGATACAACTACGGTGCAAACACTCATGCCTTTGCCAATAGATATAATGTAGACCACGCCCCTCAAGAAAAAGGTCGTTACCGCAGCATCAATGGTAACGTAGCCGTAGCATGGGGATTCTGCGCAGCAGCAGAGAAGAGCAACTTGCCTCTATTCTGCGGTTCATACCCTATCACTCCAGCAACAGTAATCCTAGAGGAACTTGCAAAACGCAAAGACCTAGGAGTAAAAACATATCAGGCCGAGGATGAGATTGCAGGTATCTGCTCTGCTATCGGAGCTGCCTTTGCAGGCAACCTTGCAGTAACAACAACCTCTGGCCCAGGTCTATCTCTTAAGAGCGAGGCTATGGGTCTGGCTGTTATCACCGAGCTGCCTCTTGTTGTGGTTGACGTTCAACGTGGCGGCCCTTCAACAGGTCTACCTACAAAAACTGAGCAGAGTGACCTTATGCAAGCCCTTTACGGACGTAACGGAGAATGCCCTATGGTTGTTATCGCTGCCAGCTCGCCAACAAACTGTTTTGACTACGCTTTCCAAAGTTGTAAGATAGCTCTTGAGCACATGACTCCTGTGATTCTTCTTTCAGACGGCTTTATAGCAAATGGCTCTGAGTCATGGAAGATTCCTTCAATGGCCGACTATCCTGCTATCAACGCACCTATAATAAAAGAAGCTCCAGAGGGCGGCTATGCTCCTTACATCCGTAACCAAGAAAATCTTGCACGTTACTGGGCTGCACCAGGCACTCCAGGCCTTGAGCACCGTATCGGTGGTCTTGAGAAAGACTCTCGCACGGGTAGCGTATCTCACGACCCAGCAAACCACCAAGAGATGGTTCGCCTACGCGCTGAGAAAGTTGCCAAAGTTGCTGATGTTATCCCAGCCCAAGAGGTTATCGGAGAGACAGAAGGCAAGGTGCTTGTTGTTGGATGGGGTGGTACTCACGGACACCTACTACACGCTGTGTCTAACCTTCAGAAAGAAGGACAAAGCATATCTCTATGTCAATTCAACTACATCAACCCTCTACCAAAAAACACAGAAGAGGTGTTCAGTAAGTTTGAAAAGATTATCGTATGTGAGCTTAACGAAGGACAGTTTGCAACTTACCTACGCTCAAACTTTGCTCACATAGAGTTTATGCAATACAACAAGACTCAAGGCTTGCCTTTTACAGTTGTAGAGCTTGAAGATAAATTTCGTTCAATTTTGTAATAGCGACAACAATGGAAAATACACAATATACAGCAGCTGATTTTAAAAGCAATCAAGAAGTTAAGTGGTGCCCAGGCTGCGGCGACCACGCAATATTGAACTCTGTGGCTAAGGCGATGAGTCAGGTAGCGCAAATCCAGAATCGTAAACACGAGGAATTTGCGGTTATCTCAGGTATCGGTTGCTCGTCACGTTTCCCTTACTATGTAAACATCTACGGCTTCCACTCTATCCATGGACGTGCAGCAGCCATAGCATCTGGCGTTAAGGCAGCAAACCCTAACCTATCTATCTGGCAGGTGTCTGGTGACGGTGACGCCCTAGCTATCGGAGGTAACCACTTTATCCATGCCGTACGACGCAATATCGACATCAACATAATGCTCTTCAATAATGAGATCTACGGTCTTACTAAGGGTCAATACTCTCCAACATCTGAGTTTGGCAAAAAGACTAAAACCTCTCCTTATGGAACCATCGAGCAACCTTTCCGCCCTGGTGACCTTATCCTAGGTGCACGCGGTACTTTCTTTGCTCGCTCGATAGATGTTGAGATGCCTCTTACCGAGGAGTGTCTTATAGCATCGGCTGAGCACAAGGGAGCCTCTGTAACAGAGATTCTTCAGAACTGCGTTATCTTTAATGATGGCACTTTTGCTGGATTCGCTGGCACTAAAGCTCTACGCGAGCAGAACACTATCGTTCTTCGTCACGGCGAGAAGATGATTTATGGCAAAGACAAGAACAAAGGCCTTATGTTGAAAGACATGGAGCTTGTGGCGGTAGAGATTGGCAAAGACGGTGTTAGCGAGGACGACATCCTTGTTCACGACGCTCACTCTAAGAGTCCTTTCATCCACTCATTGCTTATCAACATGCACTACCCTGAGATGCCAGTGGCACTAGGTGTGATTCGCGATGTTGAGGGTGACTCTTACGACTCGCTTATGACAGCTCAAGTTGAGCAAGTCAAAGCCAGCTCTAAAATAAAATGTATGGACGATTTATTGAACAGTGGTGACACTTGGGAGATATAGTAGCATAAGCACCATATAATATATATGAAAGCCTGATTAGCGTGAGTTAATCAGGCTTTTTGTTTATTGTCACCTCGAAAATTTGGCACAAAAAAAAGAGGAACTCTGAAAAAGCTATGTGCTTTTATCAGATTCCTCTACTAACCTAAAACTACTAACCTAAAAATGAACCTTAAAACCTTTGACAAAGAAACGGCAGTTTTTAGTATTATGCAAATATTTTAGGATGGATATATTCTATTTAACTAAAATTTAATATTTTGGTGCCTTTTAGTTTACAAAGGACTAAAAAAAGGTAATTTCAGGGTGCTAAAGTACTAAGTATAGGTTTATTAAAAAATTATAAAAACTCTATATGGCAGTAGGCCTGCAATAGAATTTAGAAGATTAGAAATAAATTTTTACCTTTGTAGGACGCTACTTCTAAACAAGCGTATTATCCAAAATAATAGATGATTGACCACAGCACCGTAGATAGAATATTTGCCGCAGCAAACATTGTCGATGTCATAAGCGACTTTATTACCCTCAAGAAAAAAGGGGTCAATTATAATGCCTGCTGTCCTTTTCACAACGAGAAGACCCCATCCTTTGTGGTCTCTCCAGCAAAGGGGCTGTTCAAGTGTTTTGGATGTGGCAAGGGCGGCAATGCCGTGACCTTCGTCATGGAGCATGAATCTATGAGCTATGTGGAGGCACTGAAATATGTTGCCCACAAGTATAATATCGAGGTCGAGGAGAAAGAAGAGACCGAGGAACAGAAACGCAAGAACGACGACCGCGAGTCACTTATGGCCGTAACAAACTACGGCTCGCAGTATTTTATCGAGCAGCTACACAAAACCAGCGAGGGCCAGAACGTTGGTCTAAGCTATTTCAGAGAGCGTGGCTTCAGCGACCAGACCATAGTTAAGTTTGGACTAGGCTTCTGCCCAACGGGTGGTGATACCTTTACGCGTGCTGCCCTTAAGGACGGCTACAAGGAACAGTTTCTGGTTGACTCAGGGCTGAGTATCAAACGCGACGAGGGCGGATTCTACGACAGGTTCTGGGGGCGTGTCATGTTTCCTATACACGGCATAAGCGGCAGGGTGACTGGCTTTGGTGGCAGGACCCTACGCACAGACAAGAAAGTTGCCAAGTACCTCAACTCTCCAGAGTCAGAGATTTACCATAAGAGCAGCATACTCTACGGACTCTTTTTTGCAAAGAAGGCCATAACACGTGCCGACTCGTGCATCCTTGTCGAGGGATACACCGACGTAATATCCATGCACCAAGCAGGCATAGAGAACGTTGTTGCCTCGTCGGGCACATCGCTCACCGAAGACCAGATAAGACTCATAAGTCGATTTACTAAGAACATTACAATAATATATGATGGTGATGCTGCGGGCATCAAGGCCTCTCTGCGCGGCATAAACTTGATTCTTGCTCAAGGCCTTAATGTGCGCATAGTGCCCCTACCCGTGGAGCATGACCCAGACTCGTTTGCGCGCGCCCACACAACAGTGGAGCTAGAGGAATATATCCTCAGCAATACGGAGGACTTCATGAGCTTCAAGACCAAGCTGCTACTTGACGACTCTAAGGGCGATCCGCTGAAGAAAGCCAGCGTGGTGAGCGACATCGTAGAGAGCATATCACTGATCCCTGACGGCATAACGCGCTCGGTTTATATCTCGGAGTGTGCCAAGCTGCTAGAGATAAGCGAGGATGTGCTTGTGCGCGAGGTGGGAGGCCGCATGGCCAAACGCTCGGACGGAGACCAAGGCTATCAGGCCTACCGCAATGCAATCAAGAAACAAGAGAACAAGCAGCTAGCAAACGACATAACCAGAAAGGATGTTTCGGCAGGCAGCAGCTGTGACGAGCTAGAGAAAGAAATTGTCAAGTACCTGCTTCGATATGGCGACCAACAATTCAAATACATAGAGGACAATCAGGTTTTTGAACTTAACGTAGCCCAGACCCTTATAGACGAAATATCGCAACACGAGGTGTCGCTGCAAAATCCTACTTTCCGCATAATCTTTGACACCTACCAACAAGAGCTGGAGCAAAGGTCGGAGCAGCAGGAACAAGAAGAGCAAGAGCTGGAGCCTTCATCTGTGAGCATCCCTATGCACATATTCACCAACCACACCGACCCTGAGGTATGTAGTGTGGCTGTGGATCTGCTGACCTCTGATGATGTATATATACCTAGCAGGCTATGGGACCGCTACGACATACTGGTAGACTCTGAGAGTGACAGGCTAAGCATTGCCATCCCTAGGGTCATAAAACTATATAAATCCAAGGCCATAGAGCTATTAATCGCCCACCTTATGGAGCAGATGGATAACTTGTCGGCTCAGCTAGAGACCGCAGAGCAGCAAGGCGACGACGACCCTTCGACCCAGCAGCAAAGACAGCAGATGCAGGAGGAACTTAAGGGGCTGACCTCGAAGATTTCGGCTCTGAACCGCGAGCGCATAGCCATATCAAAGCAGCTGTCGCGACTAATACTGTAATATAGGAACCTAGTTTTTCGTTCTCTCTAAAGAAAAAAACTTAAGTCATGGATTTTAAACTTACTTCATCATATCAGCCCACAGGCGACCAACCACAAGCAATAGATAGCCTTGTGTCGGCCATGCATGGCCATAGCCACCACAATACCCTTATGGGCGTTACTGGCTCGGGCAAGACCTTTACCATGGCTAACGTCATAGCTCAGATGGGCAAGCCCACATTGGTGCTCAGCCACAACAAGACTCTGGCCGCACAGCTGTACACGGAATTCAAGAACTTCTTCCCTGAGAATGCTGTCGAGTACTATGTATCATACTATGACTATTATCAACCTGAGGCCTACCTGCCAGCAACGGACACCTTCATCGAGAAGGACCTTTCTATAAATGACGAGATAGAGAAGTTGCGACTACGCACCACCTCGTCGCTGCTATCGGGGCGCAAGGACATCATCGTGGTGTCTAGCGTGTCTTGTATATATGGTATAGGCAACCCTCAGGACTTCCACGAGACATCCATAAACCTAAAGGTCGGAACTATAATCTCGCGACAGAAGCTGCTGTATATGCTTGTTGACGCGCTATACACACGTAGCATAAATGACTTTGTGGCAGGCACGTTTCGCGTCAATGGCGACACGGTGGATATATTCCCTGCCTATGGAGGTATATGCTATCGTGTGAGCTTCTATGACGATGAGATAGACCTTATATCTGTCATAGACCATGTGTCGGGAGCACGCCTCGAAAACCTAGACGAGATAGTAATCTTCCCTGCCAATATGTTTGTCACAACGCGCGAGCGAGGACAGCAGGCCATACGTCAGATACAACTCGATTTGGGACGTCAGGTAGATATGTTCAACAAGGAAGGTCGCGAGGCCGAGGCACGACGACTACTGCAACGTGTAGAATATGATTTGGAGATGATTAAGGAGCTGGGCTACTGCCCCGGCATAGAGAACTACTCGCGCTACTTTGATGGCAGAGCAGCAGGCTCACGCCCTTTCTGTCTGCTAGATTACTTCCCAGACGACTACCTTATGTTTATAGACGAGAGCCATGTGACCATACCTCAGATACGCGCCATGTATGGAGGTGATGCCGCCCGCAAGGAGAACCTTGTAGAGTATGGCTACCGCCTGCCAGCAGCAAAGGACAATAGACCTTTGAAGTTCGAGGAGTTCGAGAGCCTTATGGGCGACACAGTATATGTCAGTGCTACCCCTGCCGACTATGAATTGATAAAATCGGAGGGCATGGTGGTAGAACAAATAATAAGACCTACGGGACTGCTAGACCCACCCATAGAGATACAACCTACCGACAACCAGATAGACCACCTGCTGGGCGAGATACGCAAGCGCACAGCCAAGGACGAGCGCGTGCTTGTAACCACACTCACCAAGCGCATGGCCGAGGAGCTAGCAAAATATTTTGAGAGGGTAAATGTGCGATGCCGTTATATACACTCTGACGTGGACACCCTAGAGAGGGTTGAGATACTGGATGATTTGCGCAAGGGCTTGTTCGATGTGCTTATAGGCGTCAACCTACTTAGGGAGGGATTGGACCTGCCCGAGGTGTCTTTGGTGGCAATTATGGATGCCGACAAGGAGGGATTCCTACGCTCGACACGCTCGCTGACCCAGACCGCAGGTAGAGCTGCCCGTAATGTCAATGGCAAGGTTATAATGTATGCCGACAAGAAGACAGATTCTATGCTTGAGACCATGGCCGAGTCGACACGCCGTAGAGAGAAACAAATGGTCTACAACCAGAAGATGGGCATAGAACCTACTCAGGCCATACGTACCGTAGGCAGTGGCGACTTAAGAAACAACCGCCCTACGGAGGCAGATGTAACTTACGATTTGAGCGACAAGGGACTGAACATAGCTGCCGAAAGCAGAGCCGACTACATAGCCGACCCAGCTCAAATAGAGCAAGCCATAGAGCACCAGAAAGGACTAATGGAGAAAGCAGCCAAGGATCTTGACTTTGCAGCAGCGGCCAAGTATCGCGACAGAATGTACGAGCTACAAAAGAAACTATCAAGCAAATAGAAACGCCATGTCATTAAGAACAACCATAAACTCTCGACTAGAGAAGTCTATAACATGGTGTATAGACCTATTCTATTTGCCATTTATAGAACGACTGATTCCGCGCCAGATATTTAGATATATGGCCTGCGGAGGCGGCAACCTATGTATCGACTTGGTGCTCTATGCTATCATGTACAACTTTGTGCTCAAGAAGCAGGTTCTCGAACTAGGCTTTGTAGCCATGACCCCACATATAGCAGCCTTTGTAATTGTGTTCCCTATAACTTTCTGCACGGGATTTTGGTTGGCACGACACATCAGCTTTGCAGGCTCAAAGCTACAAGAGAAGGTGCAGCTATTCAGATATATGCTTTCGGTATGTGGCTCGATACTACTAAACTACGTGCTTCTAAAGTTCTTTGTCGAGATTGTAGGCATATATCCTACACCATCCAAGGCACTCACAACACTGCTTGTGATACTATACAGCTTTATAATGCAAAAGTATTTCACCTTTAAGCAAGGATAACACTTTGGTTTATTTCTTGTTTGATGACACTGTAAGCAATTAAATAATTACCTTTGTAACAACATAAAAAATATAAACTATGACTAGCGAGAAAATTAAATGTTTGATTATAGGCAGTGGTCCTGCGGGCTACACAGCAGCCATATACGCTTCAAGAAGCAACCTTAGCCCTGTAATATATGAGGGTCTAACACCTGGTGGCCAGCTGACAATAACTACCGACATAGAGAACTTCCCCGGCTACCCAGATGGCATATCAGGCCCTGTAATGATGGAGGACCTGAAACGTCAAGCACTGCGCTTTGGTGCAGAGTCACGTTTTGGTATCGCCACCGAGGTTGATTTCTCGGCTCGCCCATTCAAGGTTACTATCGACGGAAGCAAGCTTATTGAGGCCGAGTCGGTTATTATAGCAACGGGAGCAACAGCCAAATACCTTGGTCTAGACTCTGAGACTCACTTCCGTGGTCAGGGCGTTTCGGCCTGCGCAACATGCGACGGATTCTTCTATCGCAGAAAAGACGTTGCCGTGGTTGGCGGTGGCGACACAGCCTGCGAGGAGGCCAGCTACCTTGCATCAATATGCAATAAGGTTTATATGATAGTGCGCAAGGACTACCTTCGTGCATCAAAAGCCATGCAAGAGCGTGTTATGAACACACCAAATATCGAGGTGCTATTTGAGACCACCACCAAAGAGGTTGTGGGCGATAGCAGCGGCGTGAACGGACTTATCGTTGACACTAAAGCAGAAGAAAAGACTCTTGATGTTATGGGCTTGTTCCTAGCCATAGGACACCATCCAAACACAGACATCTTCAAAGACTACCTTACTCTAGATAGCGAGGGTTATATAGTAACCGTACCCGGCACATCAAAGACAAATATTGAGGGTGTGTTTGCTGCGGGCGATGTTCAGGATCCAAACTATCGTCAGGCCATTACAGCGGCTGGCAGCGGTTGTAAAGCAGCCTTGGACTGCGAGCGTTTTCTACTAAGCATAGGCAGCAAATAGCATGAGCGTTAGCGTCAACACAAAAGATATATTCTCGATAAGTAGCAGCGGCGACTTTGAGGCTAAGGCACTGGAGATATTTAGATTCCAAGCCCAAAGCTGCAAGGTCTATAAAGACTATCTTAATGCCATAGGAGTGGACCCTAGCGATGTGCAGACCCTAGAACAGATACCCATGCTACCCATAGAGCTATTCAAGAGCCATGAGATTTATTGTGGCAGCAAGCCTGCACAGATAGTGTTTACCAGCAGCGCGACCACGGGCATGGTGCCCTCAAATCACCATGTTGCCGATGTTGCTATATACGAAGAATCTTTTATGCGTGGCTTCGAGCTATTCTATGGCAGGCCCAAGGACATGTGCATCTATGCCCTACTGCCCAACTACCTTGAGCGCGAAGGTTCGTCGCTGGTCTACATGTTCGACAAACTTATAAAGGCTGCTAGCAGCGGAGGCTTCTACCTCTATGACACAGACAAGATGTTGGAGCAGATGGCAAGCTTCGAGGGACCAAAGCTACTTCTAGGAGTAAGCTATGCCCTACTCGATTTGGCCGAAGCAGGGGTAACCCTACCCGAGAACACCATGGTCATGGAAACGGGCGGAATGAAAGGTCGCCGCAAGGAGATGACCAAACAAGAGCTACACACTACCCTATGCCAAGGATTGGGTGTGGACAGCATACACTCAGAATACGGCATGGCCGAGCTACTGTCTCAGGCCTACTCTTCTGGGCAGGGCGTATTCACTCCATCGCCATGGCTGGATATTAGAGTTCGCGATTTGAACGACCCATTCCGCTGGGTCAAAGATGGACACATGGGTGGCATAAACATCATCGATTTGGCCAACGTCTACTCATGTAGTTTTATACAGACACAAGACCTGGGAACACGCTACGACAACGGCACTTTTAGCCTAGGCGGACGCATCAGCGGAAGCGACATCAGAGGCTGCAACCTACTGGTTCAATAGGGGCTTCTACATGCCTTCTAGTACTTTATAATTATAAATCGGTACACAAGTCAAAGTTTTTACCTAATTATAGTAATTGCACAAAGTTCTTTCATAAGCTACTTTTGTAATGTGAATAAGTTATTTTTATTTTTTGAGTTATTACTATTGTTAAGCCAGGCAGCATAAATTTTGATTTAGTGAGCCATTTCTAAAATTTGTTTAAGCCGATTATACGGAGGAGCCTTCTTCAGAAAAGTCTTCTCCGTGTTTTTTTATATTTTGAATTGTAAATTCTCGTATAAAGGTATTATCTTTACAGATGAACCCTAATGAGACAAAAATATGACTATGTATAAAGTAGGAACATACTTCCCAAACGATTCTATGAGCGAGCTTATATGCGACAACTACACCATGATATTGGTTATGAATCGCTTCGGAATAGAACTAGGATTTGGCGAGGACTCCATAGGCGAGGTCTGCCAAAAGAGCGGTGTCAACGTGGATACCTTTCTTTCTATCGTAAACCTTCTGGTAGTCACCAGCAAAAAGAACGTAAAGATAGACTACAAAAATATCTCGATAGCAGCAATAGTAAGCTACCTGCATAACTCTCATGCCTACTTCCTAGAATATAGACTGCCTTCTATCCGCCAGAAGCTGGTCGATGCTCTAGATGGTAACGACGACTCTATATCTATGCTTATAGTCAACTACTATGACGAGTATGTTACTGAGGTTAACAAGCACATGAGATATGAGGAGGAGACCGTTTTCCCATATATAACATCTATGCTCGGTGGAACGGCCACAGCAGAATACAACATCGACATGTTCAGCAAGCATCACGACAAGGTCGAAGAAAGACTCTCTGAGCTGAAAAACATAATCATCAAGTACTATACCTCTAAGACTACGAACGAGCTTAGCAGCGTGCTATACGATATATTTTCATGTCAAAGGGATTTGGCCTCACACAACGACATAGAAGACTATTTGCTGATTCCAGCAATGGCAGAATTTGAGACTACAAAAAAATAGACGCCATGGCCAAAAGAACACACATAGTTATTGCAGAACCCTCTACCATCATTAGAGAGGGCCTAATGTCTATACTACAAAAGGAGATATCTCTGACCATTGATATTGCAGAAATTAGCGATCTTTCGACGATAGCAACTCAGAGCTACTCGCCCATGCCTGATATTATCATTATCAACATATCTCACATGGGCTCGTTCTCCCCGTCTCAGCTTAGAGCAGCAATAGGCAATGAGGAGTTGAAGATTGTGGCCCTACAAAGTTCATTTGTAGAGCAAAGTCTACTCAACAACTATGACGAGGTGTTATCCATATACGACAGTACTCAGGCCATAAAACAAAAGATAAGCACCATCATTAAGCGTGAGGATATAGGCGAAAACAAAAAGGAACTCTCTCAGCGCGAGAAAGAAATCATCATTGGCGTGGTCAAGGGTCAAACCAACAAACAAATTGCCGACGAACTTTTTCTATCGACACATACCGTCATTGCTCATAGGCGTAACATAGCCAACAAGTTACAAATCCACAGCCCCTCGGGCCTTACCATCTATGCCATAGTGAACAAGCTTGTGGACCTATCGCAAATCAAGAACTCTATAAATCGAGGAAGCGAATAATAGTTTGGAAATTAGCCTATAAATAAGTAACTTAGCTGCAATAAACATATAACAATATTATGGAGAAGTTACGACAAGCGGCTTTGGCAGGCGACCCTGAGGCTCAGAATGAAATGGGATGCTATTATTGCCAAGAGGGTGAAAAGCACCAGAACTACATGGAAGCTGTAAAGTGGTTCAGAATGGCAGCAGATGCAGGATTCTTTATGGCACAATACAACCTTGGATATTCCTACGAGATGGGCAACGGAGTATTCCAAGACTATAAGCAAGCCGTAGAGTGGTACCTGAAGGCCGTAGAATCTGATAGCGACTATGAGGCAGCACTGTATAGGTTGTTTCGTTGCTACTACAATGGGCTTGGCGTAGAGCAGGACATGAAAAAAGCTGCCGACTATTGCCTTATGGCAGCAAAGCAGTACCATACCCCATCACAATACTACATGGGCAAGCTCTATGAAAAAGGCGAGGGCGTGACGCAAGATCTTAACGAGGCATTCAGGTGGATTGAGAAAGCCGCCGAAGATGATTATCGCGATGCTCAAATAGCACTAAGCAAATATTATTTATCAGGCGAAGGCCCCGTAGAGGAGAACCTCGACTTGGCTCGTGAGTGGTACGATAAAGCAGTGGCCAATAGTGATGAAGAACCTCAAAGGGAAGAGATAATATCTAAGCCCATACAAAGGACCACACCAAGCAAACTGGAACAAAGAATAAAAGAGATGCGCGAGTCTATGAAGAAATAGGCGCGTCAACCTCTGAGGCTCAAGGCAGCCGTAACTTTAGGCCCCTATGCTCAACGCTTCAACAACTCTAACCCCCACCACATCGAAGTAACTCTAGCTTACGGTACTAGCAGTAGTATCCTTAGGCAATTCAGTATTTAGCGAGTCTGCTTGTTGAGCTTGTGATAGCTCAACAGCAGGCTCCTCTTGTTCAATATCTTCTGTATCTGCTAGCTCTGACTCTTCTGTGTCTGCGCCCTCAGATTCCGCTGTCTGGGCATCTTCCGATTCTGCCTCCTCGGCATCAATCTCGGCCTCTTCTTTTGCAGCCTGACGTTGCTGCTCTATGCGTTGCGCACGCCTTTGAGCTTGCATCTCTAATCTCTTGGCGTCGAGTTCCTCTACCAACTCGGCAGCCGAAATATCTATGCTCGCAGTAAATTCCTCGTATATGGCACGCTGCTGGTCAAAGTCAGTCTTTTTGAGCTTGGCCTTAGTGACTTTAAAGTCAAAATCTTCAAGGTTGCCGACAATATCAACACCAGCCTTAAATGGCAGCGGCGACTTGATGATAGATACGTTATAGTCGTACTCCAAGTCAAAGGTCTTTGGGTCTACAACCTGCGAACCACCGATAATAGCCGAATAGCGGTCTATCGACATGGAGAAAGGAAGCACATCTATGGTCGATTCTGAGACCAAGGCATACATCTCAACCGAGTCAATAAGGTTACGGTCTTTATTCTTAAACATAAGCGTCTTAGACAAATCGGTAAAGGTCTCACTATCCATCAGAACCAGATTCTTGCCCTTGAATCTCATAGAGCTAAACAGCGTAGAGATGTCTATCTCTGAGTTGCTATCGAGGTTTGTATTAGCCTTAATATCAAAGTCCACGATACCCTCAAAGGATTCGAGCATAGGAAGCATGGCATTTATTGATGGCATCAGCTCGCCTATGCGGTTGATGTCAATACCTGCAATGGTCATATCGGCAGCCACATTAGAGCTTTGCTGGTCTATATTGCGATAGATGACAGAACCCGTAGCCTTAGCACCTATGGCATCTAGGCTAAGCTCCTCTAGCGAAAGAACTCCATCCTTGATGCTTGCACGACCTGCAAGGTTCTCTACTGTACCCTCTCCGATGATGGCTTTATCGATATTTAGGTCAAAGGCGAAGCTCACCCTGCGAGGTACTATAAACATTGCAGAGCTTGTATCGGCAACAACAGCCATGCCTAGCGAGTCAACAGAAAGGCTGTCCGCTTGGTCCTCAAGCATCAAAACACTACGGTTCGAGGCTTCCATCAGCTGGCCTATATCAAGCACCGAGGCATGCACAGCCAGATCTCCGCTGATGGCCGCACGAGAATCAATGAAGAACTTGCGAATCAGATTCTGAATAGAACCCGTGGCCACCATTTCACTATTACCTATTGTCAATCGGGCATTGTCCAAACTTATAGACTGCTGACCTATGGAGATACTTGTATTAGGGATTTTTACATCTATGGGGAACAAATCAGAGAACATGGCAAAGTCTGAGAAAGCCATAGTTCCTTGCATGGTCCATGGCTGACGCACGGTCTGAATTTGAGGACCCTGACTACCATAGCCCGGAGAACCAGAACGTTGTCTTACCACACTGTCCTGAGCCTGACCTCCCTCTGTTTGTCTCATTTGCTGCGCCTGACCTCCCTCTCGTTGAGAACCCTGCTGCGCCTGACCTCCCTCTGTTTGTCTCATTTGCTGCGCCTGACCGCCTTCTCGTTGACCCATTTGTTGGCTCTGTCCTCGTTGGTTCTGACCACCACCCTGCTCTCTAGATGTTGAATCTTGGGATTGCTGAGCCTCTACTGGTGGGGCCACGCGCTCCATGGTAAAGTTCATATCCACGGTCGAAAGCGCGATGTTCGAGTTGTAGTTTGGCTCATTGGCCGCAATCTGCTGGCTGCTGATGGTAGCGTTTATAACCGCTCCTCGCTCCTCGGTTTTAGGCTTTACGATAAGTACAATCTCTGAACTCTCTAGCTTCGAGCTGAAAAGGCTATCTACACCCACCTCTGCGTTTTTGGCAACGCCTCGTATGCCTATACCATTGACTGCCGAAGTTACACGGTCAAAGTTGGCTCCTGCCGTAAGCTCTATGTCTTGAATAGACATATACTCTCCTGTTTTGGACATGTAGCTTAGGTCCTGAAAATCAACTTTTGAACGTAGAGTGCGGCTATTTTTATCTGCCATAACATTATCTCCAAACAACATACGCCCCTTCTCGGCCTGCATGTGCAGGTAGGCCAAAGATGAAGAATCTTGAGCAAACTTGCTGGCATCGAACGAGATATCTAGATTCTGGAACATAGACTCTCCCTCGATATAAAGGTCGGCATAGTTGCTATTCTGCATGTCCGACATCTTGAACTTGGTCTGTATATTGCTGTTATTAACGCCACTACATACTATGCCTTGGTCTAGCGGGAAAACCTCACTAAAACGATCAAAGTTAAAGCTAGAGACCACCGACATATCTACCTCAGGGTCATCTATAATATTGGTAACCTTGCCATTGACCGTCAAATCTATAATGTCAGATGTATTAATCTTAAGCGATTTGATATCGGCATACGAGTTCTTAGGAGAGTTTAAATCAACAAACATATAAGCATCACAGTCCACCTCCTCAAGGGCAAGCTTGCGAGAAGCATACTTAGCCTGAGCATTGTCGATTTTAAGCGTAGCCCCCATAGTTGGATACGAGTTATCAGAGTAAAGGCCTTTGATGTCTATATCAAAAAGCACCTCGCCCTGAGTGGTAATCTCATCCTTGCCATCTATGACAGAGGACGGAATAAGAGCCAAGAACTCAGATAAGGATGGTGTGTTGAGAGACGACTGTATGTCTACCTGAATACCTCCAGCAATGGTGTCACGCTCAAGAAGGCCCGAGGCCCTAAGGTCTATATTATTCAGCATGACGCGTGCTCGATCAAAGCTAATCTGCATAGCATCTCTATCAATAGACATGGTAGAGCGCAATTCCATGGCTGTCTTTTTAACCAGCAAATCTCCCTGCGTCCACACGATAAGGTTGCTAAAGCCAGTGGCTATCTCAAGGTCACTGATTCTAGAGGATAGGTTCATCGACATATCAACAGCAAAATCATCTACACGGGTGTAGAACTCTCGGGTTCTATCATCAATAACAATCTGTGTAGAATCTATCTTCAAGCGTCTTAAGGTTAGACTATAACCGCTAAGGTCTGTCGAGGATGTGGTATCTTCTTGCTCCGATGTGCTATCGGGCAGAATAAAAGTCTTTATTGGACCGTGCAGCGAGTCAACATAAACATATATGCTGGCATCGAGCAAGGACACACGATTTATAGTAAGGTTCTTAGAGAGCAGCGCGACAGGATTTACAGACACGCGGCACTCGCGTGCAAAAATCAAATCGCTAATACTATCATTAGTCTGAGCTATGCGCAACGAGTCTATGCGCAGGGTGACATTAGGAAAACGAGTAAACAGCGACAAGTCTACACTCTTGATAGAAACTTCGCTCTTGGTATATTTTTGCATGACGCCCACAACCTGAGGCGTCAACACCTCTGGCGTAAGAATAAGGCCCACGACAATGCACCACAAGATAATTACAACGCCAAAAAAAATGGCTAGATACTTCAAAATTTTCTTAACAACCATAATCTTTATTTTTGTATTACCACCAATAATGCAAGTATAACCAATTTTGAGCAGAAAAAGAACTGTAACCCCAAAGAAATATATATGTACGTTTCTAAAAAAAGAATTATGAAGAAGAAAATCATCACAAGGTGCCAGCAAGTGGCGAAGATGGCGATGCGTTCTTCAAAAGTGTCGACACAAGCAATCCAAACTATGTTATTATAACTCTTAATGATGCAGACAGCACATTATTTACTCTGCCTAGAGAGGATGCAGGTGGCATCCTTGACCAACGGGTCATTACATAAAAAAAGCCTCGCAGCGAAGTTCGTTGCGAGACTTTATCTTTTTTTAAGTAGAGCTAAAGGCTACTCATACATGTATTTCCACTCTGGACCAAAGTCGAATACTGGCATCTCGCGAGCCTCAAGCTCAGCTGTTCTAGAAACAGCACCCAAAGCCTGTGGTGTGGTGTCAATAAATTTACCACCCTCGAACACATTGTTCTGCCATATCGTTTTCTCTGGAGAGGGAGAGTTGAACACCTTAGCAGCAATATCAGTAGAGATAAACACATTGTCGGACACACGTGAACCATAGAATGGTTGATTCTGGTTTGTACGGTTAACAATACCCACAGCCATACCCTGATAGCAATTAATAGCGACATTTTTCTCGATGATGATATCTTTAGGCTGGTAATAAGCATTAAGAACAGACTCATTTACACCCATCATGATGCTGATAGCAGAGTAGTAACCAAGGTCTTCGTCTGCCTCTTTGCCCTTGAGAGATGAGCCTGCCAAGTTCTTCATATAGTTGCCACTAACGATGTGTTTATCGCCGATGATGCGGATACCACCTGTTCCCGGCACATTACGGCCATCAAAGTAGTTGTCCACGATAACGTTGCCATTTCCGTGACGTAGAGTCAATGTACCCTCACACTCAAGGAACACGTTACCTCTGAATGTGTTGTTACATGACTTGATTGATATATACTCAATCTCACCGCTACATTTCTCGAACATATTGTTCTCAATCAAGCAACGAGTATCTGTCATAGAGTAGATGTAGGTACTAGTACGAAGAACCTCTTGGCTATTGATTTTATCACCATTCTCGTTATAGTAAGCACGTGGACGAGTGAAGTAGTTGTTGCGGATAGTGTGATTTGGCTGAGATGGATGACCCGTCTCTGGGAATACCGCCACAGTACAGCCCAACCAAACTTTGTCCTCGAAAGAACAGTTCTCAACAATGTTGCGCATACCATAGATAGCAAGCCACTGGCTCTGGTCCTCGATATGGAAGTCTGTGTTGAAACCTGTCATGCGCACGTTGCGGATAACACTCTCATAGGCATTAACAGCATCCGATGTGCGGAACTGAATAACTGCGGCATTGGCTTTGGCAGTGATAGGGTCCTGAAACCATAGGTCCTCAACAACGATACCATAGCCAGAGAAAGACAATGACGACAGACCTCTAAGGATGGTCTTGCCAGCTGTCTCACCTCTAAACACAACAGGGATGGCACGTGTGCCGTCAATAGATTTGAATTTGATGTTCAAATCATCCCAAACGCCCTCAGCCAAAACAAGGGTGTCTCCACCATTAAGTGCAAAGAACTCCTTGGCTTGCTCAGCCTCGCTAATGCGGATAACTTTAGCACTAGCACCTAGCACAGACGCTAGAGCCACCGCCAAAACAAGTAAAAATTTTGTTTTCATAGGTTTATTATTTAGGTTAGTATGTTACTCGTATAGGTGCTTCCAGTCTGGACCAAAGTCAAACACTGGCATGGCGCGACGCTCAGGCTGAGCCTTAGCTGTAACACTACCCAAGTTCTCAGGGCTACACTCTACGAACTCGCCACCATCAAAGGTGTTGTCCTTCCAGATGACTTTGACTGGGGCTGGATTAGAAATATGAACAGCAATCTTGTTAGACACAAACACATTGTCCTTAACTATCGACTCAGAGAAAGGCAAGTCCTGTTTAGCTCCTGTGCCCGAGTTGATAACCATACCTATGTTTGTGTTAATAGCAACATTGCCCTCGATGATAGAGTTCTTAACTTGGAAATAGCTATTTATAACAGGGTCCTGAATACCCATAACCGTACGTATGGCTGGAGTAGTCATATCACCTGCCAAATCCTGCATATAGTTGTTGCGCACAATCTGGTCCTCGCCAACTAGGCGTATGCCACCCGTTCCCGGAACGTTGCGACCGTCGAAGTAATTATCCTCAATGATATTACCATTACCGTGACGAATAGTGAAGATACCCTCGCACTCCAAGAACACATTGCCTCTGTAAGTGTTGTTGCACGATTTGTTAGATATAAACTCAAGCTCTGCACTACATCTCTCAAAAACATTGTTCTCGACCAAACAGCGTGCGTCACTCATAGAGACAGTAGACATACCTATACGGAAGGTCTCTTGACTATTAATCTTGCTTCCCTTCTCGTTGAAGTAGGCGCGAGGACGCGTGAAGTAGTTGTTGCGAATGATATGGTTTGATTGAGATGGCATCCACGGCTCGGTGAACACAGCCACGGTGCAACCAAGCCACACCTTGTCCTCGAACGAGCAATTCTCAACAACATTGCGCATACCATAAACCGCCAACCACTGGCTCTGGTCATCGAGATGGAAGTCGGTATTGAAGCCCGTCATGCGCACATTGCGAATCACACTCTCGTTTGCATTGACAGTAGCAGAGGTACGGAACTGAATCACAGCACCGTTAGGCTCGTCTGTAATAGGGTCCTCGAACCATAGGTCCTCGACTACGATACCATAGCCCGAGAAAGACAGCGACGAAAGCCCACGCAGGATGGTCTTGCCGGCAGTCTCGCCTCTAAAGACTACGGGATATCCACGCTTGCCATCAACAGACTTGAAGCGGATATTGAGGTTATCCCAAATGCCCTCAGCCAAAACAAGTGTGTCTCCGCCATTGAGCATAAAGCACTCCTTGGCCTGCTCTGCCTCAGCAATGCGAATGACTTTAGCATTAGCCCCCAGCACAGACGCTAGAGCTACCGCCAAAGCAAGTAGAAATCTTCTTTTCATATGTTATAAGTTATTAGGTTAGGCTTGTCAATTCCCAAAATTATATATTAATAACTAAAGTAACAAAAAGTACTTAGCTTTTATTCCAAATAGCCCTATAAAAAACCTTATAACACACCCACCCCACAGCGCGAAATCCTGCACTGTACTCCAAAAGATAAATGCCTAAAAAACAAAACCTCCTCTACACGTTGTGTAGAGGAGGTTTTCGAGGTCTGAAGCGGATTCGAACCGCTGTAGCAGCTTTTGCAGAGCTGAGCCTAGCCACTCGGCCATCAGACCAGATTGTATTTCAGACTGCAAAGATACGCTATTTTTAATAATCTCCAAACTCTTGATTACCTTTTCCACTTTTTTGCTTACTTTTACACATTATTATTAAAATATAACAAAATGGATATACTTGCCGATATAGCCCTTACAATGGTGCCAAAGTGCGGACCAAAGCACATTAGCAAACTAATAAATCTTTTTGGCTCAGCCAACAATATATTCAATACGCCTAGGTCCATTCTTATAGAACAAGCAGGTCTAGACTATAATACAGCCAACTTTATCGCCAGCAAGGCCTCTTTTGCCTCGGCCGAAAACGAAATCAAATTCCTAAGGCACAACAACATAAACGCTATCACCCAAGACGATAATAGATACCCACACAGACTGGCAGCGTGCGATATTTACCCCCACCTAATATACACCAAGGGGGATACGGATTTAAATAGCAAGCATTTTGTGTCGGTGGTGGGAACACGCAAAATCACAGACTATGGCATCAGAATGTGTGAAAATATAGTCGGCGAGATAGCAGAGCTTGTCCCCGATGCTGTTATCGTTAGTGGACTGGCCTTTGGCACCGACATCACCGCCCACAAGGCAGCTCTCAGGGCTGGAATCAAAACAGTGAGCGTCATGGGGCGCAATCTGCAATCTATCTACCCTGCCGCGCATACTAACTGGGCAAACAACATTGTGGCGCAGGGCGGCATGTTAATCTCGGAATACAACTCTACTCAATCGCCCGACAAGTCGAGCTTTATCCAGCGCAATAGAATCATTGCAGGCATCTGTGACGCCCTTATAGTTGTTGAGTCGGCGGCCTCGGGAGGATCTATGAGCACTGCTAGAGCGGCAGACCAGATGAACAGGGATATCTTTGCGGTGCCTGGTCGCGTGGGCGACAAATACTCTGAGGGCACAAATGCGATTATTGCCAACCAAATGGGGCGCATAGCACGCTCGGGGCAGGACGTGGTTTCGGCCATGCTGTGGGAGGCAGGCGACATAGCCCACCCTAAGCAACAGAACATATTCAACTCGATGATAGAGACCCTCGACCCTATGAGTCAGAAGGTCTATCAGCACATAAGTTATGACCCAACCCACGTTGATTTCTTGTCCAATATATGTAAAGTTGAGCAGAGCGAGCTGGCGAGCATACTTTTTGAGCTTCAGCTAAACGGAATTATTAGAGCCCTCTCGGGCAATAGATTTACTAGAATATGATATTTGCAGATACACACACTCATCTCTATGATGATAAGTTTGACACAGACCGTGAACAAACAGTTAATAACGCAATAGCAAGCGGTGTTAAATACTTGTTTTTACCTGCCGTTGACCACACATCGAACGAGGCTCTATTTGAGCTAGTTAGAGAGCACAAAGACAGTTGTTTTGCTATGATGGGCTACCATCCAACCTCTGTTAATGAATATGTTGATAACTATGTTGAGATGATAGATAATGTCGAAAAACTGTTGAAAACCCCACCTAGCGGGATAGAGTTTTGTGCCGTGGGCGAGATAGGTCTCGATTTGTATTGGAGCAAGGATTTTCTCAGCGAGCAGCTATATGCGCTAAGACGTCAGTTTGAGCTTGCGCTGGAGCTAGACCTGCCCGTAGTGGTTCACTGTCGCGACGCATGGCCACAGATGCTAGAGGTGTTGGGCGAATACCGCGGACGTAACCTTAGAGGTATAATGCACGGATTCAGTGGTAGCTACGAGGATTACCTAAACATAAAAGACATGGGCGACTTTCTCTTTGGCATAGGCGGCCCTATAACATACAAGAAGTCTCCACAAGCCGAGGTACTAAAATACATGGACCTAAACGACATTGTTTTAGAAACGGACGCCCCCTACCTCACCCCTGTGCCTTATCGTGGCAAGAGGAACGAAAGTGCCACA
>JAWXTS010000011.1:0-31280 GCA_044433305.1 Rikenellaceae bacterium
AGCCTATACCATGCCCGAGTCGCTTACAGATATTATTATCATGCGCCTTGTTATACGTCAAGGCACGTCTATGGATTTGGCTGATTTGCTGATAGATAATATACGCGTTTGTGTAGACAAACTCAATGCTCTAAAGGAGCCTACAAACACGGCTCTGGATGTTCACAATAGCGGCGAAAGAATGTTCTCTCACATAAAATAATCTTTACAATTCTGTCTTTTCTAGCCTCGGCCCTTGGGTCGGGGCTTTTTGCGCTGAAATAGTAACGTTTATTTAACCTTGTAAACCCATTTATAATGGTTATCTTTGCACCCTAATTTAATTGTAGCTAGATGATAACTGTATCAAATGTAGAAGTCCAATTTGGTAAAAGAGTTCTTTTTAAGGACGTTAACTTTAAATTCACCCAAGGCAACTGCTATGGTGTGATAGGTGCCAATGGTGCTGGCAAGTCAACTTTTTTGAAGGTGCTTAGTGGAGATGTCGAATGTCAAAAGGGTAGTGTTACCTTTGGCCCTAATGAACGACTATCTGTGCTAAAGCAGGATCACCACGAGTATGACACATGCACAGTCCTTGACACTGTACTTATGGGACATACAGTTTTGTGGGATATTACTCAACAAAAAAACGAGCTTTACGCTAAGGAAGACTTTAGTGACGAGGATGGCGAGAAGGCAGCAGACCTTGAAATGCAATTTGCTGAACTTGATGGCTGGAATGCTGAGAGTGAGGCCGAGATGTTGCTTAGTGGTCTAGGCATCAAAGAAGATAGACACCACGCTCTTATGGGTGATTTGAACCCTAAGGATAAAGTATTGGTGCTGCTTGCACAAGCTCTTTTTGGTAAACCAGACAATCTACTACTTGATGAGCCAACCAATGACCTTGACGTGCACACAGTTATGTGGCTAGAGAACTATCTTGCCAACTATGAGAATACGGTTCTTGTAGTATCCCATGACCGTCACTTCTTGGACGCAGTTTGTACCCACGTACTTGATATAGATTATAGCGAGATAAATCTTTTCTCTGGTAATTACAGCTTCTGGTATCAGTCGAGCCAGCTTGCACAGCGTCAGCAGGCTCAGCAGAACAAGAAAGCTGAGGAGAAGAAGAAAGAGCTTCAAGAATTTATCCAACGCTTTAGTGCCAATGTTGCCAAATCAAAGCAGGCCACATCACGCCGCAAGATGCTTGAACGCCTTAATATCGAGGAGATTAAACCTTCTATGCGTAAGTACCCAGGTATCATCTTCACCATGCAGCGCGAGCCAGGAACAAATATCCTTGAGGTCGAGAACCTGAGCAAGTCAGTAAATGGCGAGGTGCTGTTCTCGAATCTTAACTTTACCATAGCCAAGGGCGATAAGGTTACCTTCATCTCACGCGAGCCACGTACCGTTACGGCCCTGCTAGAGATTATTGCAGGCAACGACACACCAGATACTGGCGAGGCTAAGTGGGGTGTTACTATCAGCAAAGGATACCTTCCGATGAACAACCACTCGTTCTTCGAGAAGCCTACTCCTATCATGGACTGGATAGGTCAATATTCGTCAGACACCAGCGAGCTTTACCTTCGCGGCTACCTAGGCAAGATGTTGTTTGCTAGAGAGGATGTTTACAAGCAGGTTAATGTTCTTTCGGGAGGCGAGAAGATGAGATGTATGATAGCTAAGATGATGATAGAGGAGCCTAATACTGTTATCCTTGACTCACCAACCAACCACCTTGATATGGAGTCTATTCAGGCCTTCAACAATAGCTTGATAAACTATAAGGGTGTGGTTCTTATGACATCTCATGACCACGAGTTTATTAATACCGTCTCAAACCGTATTATCGAGATAGGTCCTAAGGGCATGATAGATAAATATACTGAGTATGACGAGTATATCATGAATGAATCTGTGAAGACTGCTCTAGAGAGAATATACTAGAGAAAGTTTTTTTATATTATAAAAAAGGTTGCTATTGTTTTCAATGGCAACCTTTTTGTTATATCTTTGTGTTAAAGAAGCTTACTTATGTTTATTCTTATCTCATGTGCCAAGATTATGCGAGAGTGTAATCACCTCTCGACTCTGCTTGAGGATTATAGCAAGGACTTTAGCAGTCCATGCTTTGCTGAGAACGCCGCCCTGCTAGCCGAGCATATATCTAAATATGACGTAGAATCGCTGGCCGACAACCTGAAGGTTAATAGAGATATTGCCCAGCAGAACTTTCTGCGATATAGAGGCTTTGGTAGTGGTGAGAATAGCCTGCTTCCATCATTGTTTTCATACCATGGTATAGTATTTAAGAATATTGCTCCCGAGGAATTTTCTTACGATGATATGATGTATGCCAACGAGCACCTTATGATGACCTCGTTTCTGTATGGACTTTTGCGCCCACTCGATTTGATAGAACATTACAGGTTGGAGGGGAAGTTTAAACTGAACCTTGACGAATATAAAAATGTCTTCGCTTACTGGAAACCTAGGCTGACCGACTTTCTTATTGAGAGAGTCAAGCAGCAAGGGGGAGTTTTGATGAACCTTGCCAGTGGTGAGATGCGCGATTTGTTCGATTGGAAGAGAGTGTGCCGCGAGGTCGAGGTCATAAGTCCCGAGTTCTTTGTTAATAAAGCAGGCCAAACAAAAAGCATCGTGGTCTATACCAAAATCGCACGCGGACTAATGACAAAGTTCATTATAAAGAATCGTATTACAGACGCTACTTCGCTGCTTGATTTTAGCGATAACGGTTATACCTTTATTGGAGACAAGAATGACAAAATATACAAATTTATAACTGATTTTAAGGCTTAATTTTATTCGATTTTCTGTTGTTATAGAAATAACAATACTTCTTATAAAAGTGTCTAAAATGATTAAAATCAAACTCTTTGGGTTTGACATTTGAACCGTTTACACTTACTGTTAAAATTATAACAGAAGCCATATTAATAAATTGTTTATTCTGCACAATAATGCTTACGTTTATGATGTTTTCTTATCAGAACACGTTAATTTTGTAATGTGAAATTAATAAGAGGAAAATAAAGATGACAAAAAATTTTAAAGAAGGAGCTTGGAACACTCAGATTAATGTAGCTGATTTTGTTCACGCTAACATTACTCCTTATTATGGAGATGCCTCGTTTCTTGTAGGACCAACACAAAGAACAAAAAAAATCTGGGACGCTTGCCTTGTTGCACTTGAGCAGGAGCGTGCCAATGGTGGAGTTCGCTCGTTGGACAATGTCACAGTTTCTACAATCACCTCACATGGTGCAGGTTATATAGATAAAGATAATGAGCTTATCGTAGGTCTTCAGACAGACGAGTTGCTTCGCCGCGCAATAAAACCTTATGGTGGCATTAACGTGGTTGACAAGGCTTGTAAAGAAAATGGCGTTGAGGTAGATGCCCGTGTCAAGGATATATTTAAGAATTATCGCAAGACCCACAACGACGGAGTTTTCGATGCTTATACAGAGGAGATACGAACATTCCGCTCTCTGGGTTTCTTGACAGGATTACCAGATAACTATGCCCGTGGACGTGTCATTGGAGACTATCGTCGTATGGCTCTTTATGGTGTTGACCGCCTTGTTGAGGCCAAGATGGCTGATTTGGCGGCTATCTCTAGCCCTATGACAGATGCTAAGATACGCCTTAGAGAAGAGATTGCCGAGCAGATTAAGGCTCTTGGCGAGATGAAAACTCTTGGCGAAATATACGGCTTTGATTTGAGCACGCCTGCTGAAAATGCTCATCAAGCGGTTCAGTGGGTCTACTTGGCTTATCTGGCTGCCGTAAAAGAGCAGGATGGTGCAGCCATGTCTCTGGGTAATGTTTCGTCGTTCCTTGATATATATATTGAGAATGATTTGAACGAGGGATTGATTGACGAGAGCTTCGCGCAGGAGCTTATAGACCAGTTTGTTATTAAGCTACGTATGGTGCGTCACCTTCGTATGCAGACCTATAACGACATCTTCGCTGGCGATCCAACATGGGTTACAGAATCTATTGGAGGACGTTTCAACGATGGTCGCACTAAGGTTACTAAAAGCTCGTTCCGCTTCTTGCAAACGCTTTATAACCTAGGGCCTTCGCCAGAGCCTAACCTTACAGTTCTGTGGGCTTCAGAGCTTCCAGAGGGCTTTAAAGACTTCTGTGCTCAGGTTTCTATCGACACTTCGTCTATACAATATGAGAATGACACCCTTATGCGTGAGGTTCGCGAGAACGACGACTACGGCATTGCGTGCTGCGTTTCTTATCAGGCCATAGGCAAGCAGATACAGTTCTTCGGTGCTCGTTGCAACCTTGCAAAGTCGCTGCTGCTGGCTCTAAATGGCGGTCGCTGCGAGTGCACAGGTACACTGATGGTTGAGGGTATTCCTGAACTGAAGGGCGATGTGTTGGACTTTGACCAAGTGCTAGCCAACTACAAAAAGGTGCTTGTTCAGATTGCGCGCATCTACAACGATGCTATGAACATCATCCACTTTATGCACGACAAATACTATTATGAGCGTGCCCAAATGGCTCTTATAGATACCGACCCATCAATCAACTTGGCTTATGGTGTGGCAGGATTGTCTATTGCCGTTGACTCACTTTCGGCTATCAAATATGGCAAGGTTAGAGCCAAACGCAATGAGAAAGGTCTTACTGAGGCTTTCGAGGTAGAGAACGATTTCCCATGCTTTGGTAATGATGATGACCGCGTAGACCACTTAGGCATAGACCTTGTGTACTTCTTCAATAGAGAGCTTAAGAAACTAGCCATATACAAGAATGCGCAGCCAACTCTATCGCTGCTTACCATAACTTCAAATGTTATGTACGGCAGGAAAACTGGTGCTACACCAGACGGTAGAGCAGGGGGCGTAGCCTTTGCACCGGGTGCCAACCCTATGCACGGTCGCGATAATAACGGTGCTATCGCTTCACTTAGTTCTGTTGCCAAGTTGCGCTATCGTGACTCACAGGACGGTGTGAGCAACACCTTCTCTATCGTGCCAAAATCGCTTGGAGTAGATGCTCCAACGCGCATTGAGAACCTTGTAACTATGATGGATGGCTACTTCGTTAAGGGTGCCCACCACCTTAATGTCAACGTTCTTAACCGTGAGATGCTTGAGGACGCTATGGAACACCCAGAGAACTATCCTCAGCTAACCATACGTGTCTCGGGATATGCTGTAAACTTTGTTAAGCTGAGTCGCGAGCACCAGCTAGAGGTTATTAGCCGCTCGTTCCACCAAAGAATGTAAAACAAATTATGATAAGAGTTCATTCATACGAATCTATGGGGACTTTCGACGGGCCGGGTCTTCGGCTCGTCGTTTTTTTACAAGGCTGTGCCTTTGGGTGTCTCTATTGTGCCAACCCCGACACCATAGACATGATAGGGGAGAGCACTCTCACAACGCCCGAGCACATACTCAGTATGGCACTTAGTCAGAAGCCTTTCTTTGGTAAGAAGGGTGGAGTCACCTTTAGTGGTGGCGAACCAAGCTTGCAGGCCAAGGTCTTGCTACCTTTGTTCCGTATGCTCAAACAAGAGGGTATACATATCTGCCTTGACACCAATGGGGCTGTGTGGAATGATGATGTTAGGCAGCTGTTGGAGCTTACCGATTTGGTTTTGCTAGATGTCAAGCAGTTTAACAACTCTCGTCATCAGAGGCTTACGGGACGCGATAATACTCAGACCCTTGCCACGGCCAAATGGTTGGAGGAAAACTCTCACCCATTCTGGTTGCGCTATGTTCTTGTTGATGGTTACAGTGCCATAGATGAGGATATGCACGCCTTGGGCAAACATCTCTCAGGGTATAAGATGATAGAGCGCGTCGAGCTACTTCCATACCATACTCTTGGGGCACATAAGTATGAGGCCTTGGGTAAGAAGTACATGCTTGAGGGGGTCAAAGAATCCACGCCCGAGAGACTTGAGAGTATCAAGCAGTTGTTCGAGCAGTATTTTGACAACGTATACTTGAATTAAAAAATGGTGGCCAACAATGTGTTGGCCACCATTTTTTAATTCATTCTTTTCTAGCTCACATACACATCCCAGCGGTTGCCTGAGCTGTCCGTAAATATTCCTACAAACTTATATGTTGTGGGGGATAACATCAGCACAAATAATATTACCCACGGAAGTTCGTCGAAAACACCTAGGACATATATTCTTGTTACGGTAAGAAATAGTTCTGAACTTCTACTTTTATCTAGTAAACCTCTACCAGTTTGGCGGCGGCTTTACATTTATCTCTTAGTGCGTCGATGTCCGAGCCGAGTGGGCCATAGCTCACAACAACACCCATGCGGCGGTTAATCTTAGTTATCGGCTTGCCAAAGATGCGAACATAAGTGTCGCTAATCTTGCAAACTTCGTCTAGGCCACGGTATTGAGGCTTCTCGCTGCTGGCAATCGTAGATAGTATCACCGCGCTAACACCTATGCGTTCTTGTTTAATCTCAGGTATAGGAAGTCCCAGTACGGCGCGTAGGTGAAGCTCAAACTCGCTTAGGTTCTGTGTGCCTGCAAGTGTCACCATGCCTGTGTCGTGAGGGCGTGGCGATAGCTCAGAGAAGTACACTCCATTGTCATGGCTCAAGAAGAACTCGACTCCCCACAGGCCTGCACCCTCTAGGGCCTCGGTAACCTTGGCTGCCATGATTTGTGCTTGGTGTAGGTGGTCTTCGCTTATAGGGGCTGGTTGAAAGCTCTCGCGGTAGTCGCCGCCTTTTTGTACGTGTCCAATAGGAGGGCAGAACAATGTTGGGCCATCCTTCTGAGTTACGGTAAGTAGGGTTATCTCGCTGTCGAATTTTATAAATTCTTCGATGATAAGTTCTTTGATGTCGCCGCGGCTACCCTGACAACCATAAATCCATGCTTGTTCCAGCTCGTCGCTACTTTTCACAAGGCTCTGACCCTTGCCCGAAGAGCTCATAAGAGGTTTAACCACGCAAGGGAAGCCTATCTTCTGGGATGCTTCTTTTAGTTGCTCAAAGCTTGTGGCATAGAAGTAAGCGGCAGTCTTTAGGCCTAGCTTCTTGGCTGCCAAGTCACGTATGGCCTTGCGGTTCATGGTTATATTTGTAGCCTTTGCGCTAGGCACAACCTGTATGCCCTGTTGCTCAAAGTCGTATAGACGTTCGGTGCGTATGGCTTCTATTTCTGGTACAATAATATCTGGTGAGTGCTTGGCCACGGCTTGCGCTAGAGCATCCCCGTCGAGCATACTAAACACCTCGAACTCGTCTGCCACTTGCATGGCTGGAGCGCCTGCATAGCTGTCACAAGCAATAACATATTGTCCTTTTCGTTTTGCGGCGATTACAAATTCTTTGCCTAGCTCGCCCGAGCCCAAAAGTAGAATTTTCTTAGTCATACGTTTAATGTAATTATAGTGGTGGTGTTAGTTCTCACAAAGTTATAATAATTTTATTTGTCCTCAAAACTTTAATCAAATATATATCCCCCAAAGGCTTGGTTATATTATTATTAATTATTTTATTTATGTAACCCAAGTCCCGCACATTTTTTGTAGTTTTGCACCCTATTAAAATAACTCACCTTATTCGATGAGAACAAAAGAAGAACTATCGCAGATTTGTTTGTTTATTGCAGAATATTCTACCCACCTTATGGGAGTTGGAGTTCATACCTCGCGTCTTGTGCGCAACTCAAAACGTATAGGTCAGGCCTTTGATGTCAAGGTGAATATAGCTGTGCTCTATCGAACAATCATCGTTACTATCATAGACAATCAAACTGGCAGGGTTTGGAATGAGGTGCTTGATATTCCTGCACAACCTATCAGCTTTGAACATAACTCAGAGCTTAGCGCGCTGAGCTGGGAGGTGCTTGATAAAAAGCTCTCTTTGGAGCAGCTCAAGCAACGCTATGAGCAGATTATCTCCGTCCCAAAGATTCATCCTTTGTTTGTGCTTATCATGGTGGGTTTGGCCAATGCTTCGTTCTGCAAGCTTTTTGGTGGCGATGTTATATCTATGGGAATCATTTTCTCTTCTACCATCACGGGTGTATTCTTGCGCCAGCTGATGCAGAAAAAAGAATTTAACAAGTATGTTGTATTTACAATGGCGGCCTTTATAGCCTCGCTCTGTGCTTCGACATCGCTTATCTTCGATACCACCTCAGAGATAGCCTTGGCAACGAGTATCTTGTTCTTGGTGCCGGGAGTGCCAATGATAAATGGTGTTATCGACATTGTCGAGGGTTATACTCTCACGGGTTTCTCGCGCCTTACTGAGGCCGCGCTCATTATCGTGTGTCTGGCTCTTGGGCTTTCGTTCACGCTTGTACTAGTAAAAAATAGTTTGATTTAGATTATGGTAGCTTTAGATATTCTCTCTGATGGATTCTTCGCGGCCATTGCTGCTCTTGGCTTTGGTGCAATATCAGATCCTCCCTTGCGTGCCTTTAAGATGATAGCCTTGCTGTCGGCTGTGGGCCATGCTAGCAGGTTCTGCCTTATGAGCTACCTTGGGGTCGACATTGCCACCGCCTCGCTCTTTGCCTCGCTGATAATTGGCTTCGGAAGTATGTATCTAGGGCGCATAGTATAT
Source organism: Rikenellaceae bacterium (assembly GCA_044433305.1). Lineage (GTDB taxonomy): Bacteria > Bacteroidota > Bacteroidia > Bacteroidales > Rikenellaceae > JAWXTS01. Next base: position 8,614 of record JAWXTS010000011.1, read on the forward strand.
TGCCCTATGACAGTGCTTTATATTCCTGCTCTGTTGCCTATGGTGCCAGGGCGATTTGCATATAACATGGTGTTCTCGATTATCATGTGTCTGCAATCTATCGACAACCCAGAGGAGTTGGACAAATATATGTCCATGTTGTTCTCTAATGGCCTGATCGCTTCGACGGTGATTTTTGCCCTTGCCGTGGGTGCTATGATGCCTATGATTTTATTCCCCCATAAAGCCTTTTCACTAACACGTCGCAGACTATAATCATGTATAATTTCTGGAACACCATCATATACTATAATTCGGCTACTTGGCCCATTCAGATAGTTATTACTATCTTGGGTATAGTGTTAACGGCACTGCTGATAAGAAAACCTAGTCGGGGTATTCGACTGGCGATGAAGATTTATATGATTACCCTTTATTCTTGGGTGTCTATTGCCTACTACCTTATATATAGTGACCAACGCAATCACAACGATGTTATGGCCATCTTCTGGGGTGTTATGGCTCTGACGTGGCTGTGGGATGCGACCACAAAGTACACCAGCTTTGTGCGTACACACAAGTACGATGCTGTGGCCTACTTGCTGCTTGCCATGCCCATAGTTTATCCGTTGATTTCGCTTGCGCGAGGACTCAGCTTTCCTGCTATGACTTCGCCCATTATGCCAAGCTCGGTTGTGGTGTTCACGCTAGGAATACTGCTTCTTTTTGCCCGTAAGGTCAATATGTTGTTGGTGCTGTTCTTGAGTCACTGGACGTTGATAGGGTTGTCTAAGACTCTGCTGTTTAAGATACCCGAGGACTTCCTTATGGCTCTGGCCACTCTGCCAGCCTTGTATATATTCTTCAGAGAGAACTTCTTGCATGATTTGAAAGTGGAGACCAAGCCTAAGGCCATACACATAAACTACTTGCTTATAGCTGTGTTTGTTGGGCTTGCACTGTTGCTTATTGCAGGTATGTGCACTTCGGCCGTAGCCTAGAGGACTTTCAATCTAAACACTCTTATGCCGCTCCAGTTCTTGTTGTAGGCAAACATCTGCTTTATGCTAAGGCTGCTTATCACCACGCTGCCCTTAGACGATGAGGCATGTAACAAACATAGCTTATTGTCGACATATATCGCTAGACCCAGATGAGAAACATCTAGTCCCTGTGTGCTTGTGGTGAAGGCTATTATATCTCCGTCTTTTATCCACTCTGCGCCATGGTCCTCAATCTCTTGCTTGGGTAGCCACGCGACATACTTGCCGTTGAGGCTGCTCTCTATGTCGGCCATCTTTTCGGTGTTTTGCTTAGAGTCTTTGAGTTTGCTGTATAGGTGGGGGTGGGTTGACATAAACGAGAGTTCGACCTTCATGCTGTGTGAGCTATGCTCTGCTGTTATGTCGTCTATAAGGTTGTTGCGCACGCCGTTCTCAGCCCACGCTGTTATATAGTGCAGGCGCGAGGTGTAGCCGTCTATCTCGCCATCCTTGTAACGCACCATGGCTAGGTTGTCTTCAAAGCCCCTGCCGTTACTCTTTGTTAGAGATTCTGCCAAAACATACTCCACGAAAGTCGTGCAGTCCACATGATTAGTGTCTACCACAAGCTGCTCTGGGCCTTGAACCTCAAGTGTCGAGGCTACATATTCTCGTCCCAAGTACTTCTTTGCACTCTCCAGCATTATATTTCTGGACAACTCTTGGGCTTTAATATTTGGGCCGCCCACAAGGTAGGCGGCCCAAATTAGTGTCACTATTATTTTGTTCATAGTAGGTTTATTTATCAGCTTTCATTGAAGCCTTAATAAAGTAAACTATAATTAGTGCATAAGCTCCAAGTGCAAGAATCTCTGACATGGCAGTGTTCAACCACGCCTCATTAACTAGGTTGATACCTCCAAAGCGCATTGCTGCACTGACAACACCCATAAGCGCGCCACCAGCTATGAATCCAGATGCTAGGAGTGTTCCCTTCTCGCCACGCTCGGCATTAACCTTGGCGTCTGTGCTACGAGAGGTAACATACCAGTTGATGGCTCCACCCACAATAAGAGGAATGTTCAGCTCTAGAGGAATGAACATACCAAGGGCAAAAGCCAAGGCTGGAACACCGCACAATGTAAGCACTACGGCCATCGCTGCGCCTATACCATATAGCAACCATGGAGCACCCACGCCACTCATCAGAGGTTCGATAACAGCGGCCATGGCGTTGGCCTGAGGAGCTGCCAGAGCACCATCCGTAAAGCCATAGGTCTTGTTAAGGATAATCATCACACCGCCCACTGTTGCAGCCGAAACTATTGTGCCTAGGAATTTCCATATCTCTTGTTTGGCAGGTGTGTTGCCTGTCCAGTAGCCGATTTTAAGGTCTGTTACAAAGCCACCAGCCATAGAAAGTGCGGTACATACCACGCCACCCATGATTAGCGAAGCCACCATGCCCGAAGGGCCTTTAAGTCCTACGGCCACCATTACAACCGATGCCAAGATAAGGGTCATAAGAGTCATGCCCGATACAGGGTTTGTGCCCACGATAGCTATGGCATTTGCCGCTACGGTGGTGAACAAGAAAGATATACCTGCTACAAGAATTATCGCCACTGCCACATGAACAAGGTTGCCCTGCATAACGCCGAAGTGGAAGAATAGAGCTATCATAAGTATTGTTATGATAGAACCAAAGGCTATGATTTTCATTGACAAGTCGCGCTGTGTGCGTGGTGTCTGTTCGTCGCTTTTGTTCTTGTTGCTCATCTCTTTTGAGGCTAGCGATATGGCACTCTTGATGATGCCCCAAGATTTGATGATACCTATAACACCTGCCATGGCTATACCTCCAATACCTATGCTCTTGGCATAATACTGGAATATTTGCTCAGGGCTCATGCTGCCCACGGTGCTTGTTATGTCGGGATTCCAAAGGTTGATTACGCTGTCGCCCCAGATAAGAGCCATCACAGGAACTATGCCCCACCATACAAGTAGTGAACCTGCGCAGATGATGGCTGCATATTTAAGTCCCACGATATATCCTAGACCTAGAACCGCGGCTCCAGTGTTGATTTTAAACACAACCTTTGCTTTGTCGGCAAGGGTTTGACCAAGGCCACATACTCTTGATGTGAAGTTCTCGTTCCACCATCCGAAGGTTGCCACTATAAAGTCGTATAGACCACCCACAATACCAGCTATAAGTAGAGGCTTGGCTTGGTTTCCGCCCTTCTCTCCCGAAATTAGCACCTGAGTTGTTGCCGTAGCCTCTGGGAAAGGATACTTGCCGTGCATATCTTTTACGAAATATTTACGGAAAGGTATAAGGAATAGAATTCCCAGTACGCCACCCAGCAGTGAGCTGATGAAGATTTGCATAAAGCTGATGCTCATCTCTGGATACTTGGCTTGCAAGATGTATAGAGCAGGTAGCGTGAAGATGGCTCCTGCCACCACTACGCCCGAACACGCGCCTATGGATTGTATTATTACATTCTCGCCTAGTGAGTTTTTGCGTTTTGCGGCACCCGAAACACCTACGGCAATGATGGCGATAGGTATGGCCGCCTCAAACACCTGACCCACCTTAAGGCCTAGGTAGGCTGCTGCTGCCGAAAACAACACAGCCATAACAATACCCCATGTCACAGACCAAAAATTAACCTCAGCATAATTCTTGTTTGGGCTCATCAGTGGCTTGTACTCCTCGCCCGGTTTCAGTTCGCGGAAGGCGTTCTCTGGTAGCCCCGTAAACTTCTCGTTCTCTTGTTCCATATATCTAATCTTTTAGTAGTTTTATTGTATAAAGTACCAAAGTTATGAAAAAAAAGTGGGATAACGAAATCGCTTATCACAAAACGCATTAATACTATTCATTGTAGCTGTTGGCAGCTCTTACTCCATCCTCAAAATCTCCACCAAAACCATGGCCTGTGATGGCGATAATCTGGGCGTTAACTTGCTCCTGCATATAGTTGCATACGCCTTTTACGTCCATTCCCGTAACCTCTGATATGGATGATGAAAGCACAAATATTCTTCTTGGCGAGTAGGCATCGTCTAGTTTTAGGATGGCATTCTCAAGCCTCGTTGTGTCGCCCATTACTATCTCCTGCTGGCTCAGTCCTGTGGTAAAGAGCTTGTCTGTTGTGTCTATGCCTCGCATCATCAAGGTTTTCATTGCATAGGCTGTGGTGCCTGCGGTGCCATACTCCAGAACTATGGCATCTTTCATTTCGAGCAGGGTCCACAGCAGCCCCATACGGTATGATGGCTTAGGTAAGTTTTCTGGTGTTGATAGATTTGTTTTGGGTCTACGGTCTCTTCCTTTTTTAGAATGGCCAAAGAATAGTTTCATAAGGCTCATTATCTTTTTGTTGGGTAGCCTTGCAAAGGGGGCTGCTGCCTGAGAGACAAGCTCAAAGCCATGTTCACTGTTCTTGCCCTCGAAGTGGCAGGTTGGGATTACCTTTACGGGTATGCCGTGTTTGCCCTGAGCAGCCTCTGCTATGGTGTGGTAATGCTCACCGATTACCTCCGCAACGCAGGTAGTGACCAAAAATAGTGACCGTGGACGGTGCTCGGTGATTACTTTTTCGACAAAAGCTTCGAGCTTTGATGCTGCACCAAAAGTTATATCGTCGTTGTCGAGCACCAGAGAGAAGCAGTTGTTCTTTGCTCCTCGCATGCCAAGGGTAGACGTTGTATAATATGTACATTCTTCGGTGCCGATTATGATCATGGCAGCACCTTTAATCATGCTTATTGCCTTTGCGGCACCCGATAGTGGGCAGCGCATCTGGTCTTTGCTGACCCCCAGTATAGTAGAGTTATTCATCTGTGGTAAGTTTTAGTATTTCCTCTGCCAAATCGTTATAGTCGTGAGCCATCTTAGAATCTTCGATAAACTCGAATACCGTGCCTCCCAGATTCTCGGCAGTCTGAATCTCGCCCGAGCGAGGTATTTGTTTTACTATCTCTGTGTTCATCTCTTTGCAGGCTTGTTGCACCGTTTCAAGCTCGTTTTCTATGTTCTTTGAGTTGAGGATTATCCCGCTGAACTTTGCATACGAGCGTTTCTCAAAGTTTCTGATAGCCTGTGAGATGTTGTCAGCAGCATACAAGGCCATCATCTCACCCGAAGAAACAATAAAAACCTCCTTTGCATATCCGTCTCTTATGGGCATGGCAAATCCCCCACATACCACATCGCCCAGCACGTCATAGAGTACAATGTCTGGTTTATAACGCTCGAATGCTTTTAGCTCGGCCAATCGCTCGAATGCAGTTATTATTCCTCGTCCAGCGCAGCCAACACCTGGGGCTGGTCCGCCAGACTCTACGCACAGCACACCGCCGAAGCCCTCAAAAACCACGTCTTCCAATTTCAGTTCGTTGCCCTTGGCTTTTATTTGTTCAAGCACTGTGGGTATGCGATTTGCTCCCATCAGGTTCTTTGTTGAGTCGGCCTTGGGGTCGCATCCTATCTGCATCACTTTGTAGCCTTTGAGTGCAAGGGCTGCCGATAGGTTAGATGTTGTGGTAGACTTGCCTATGCCGCCCTTTCCATAAATTGCTATTTTTCTCATGTCTTTTTTTCGTTGTTAATTATTATATCGCAAAGGTAGGGCTATTGTTTGTTCTCGAATAATTAAATTGTTACCACTATTGTATGTTTTAGGAACAAATACTACCTTTGAACCATGGAAGCAAGAGAAAGACGATTAGATATACAGATTAATAGGGGCAAGCGGCTGCTGGGCCAGAATATGTTTATAGCTAGCACGACCATATTTCGTTGCACAGAAGGAAGCGCAACGCTTCTGCTCAATGGAGAGATTTGCAGCTTTGGTGCAGACACAAACTTTATTATTATAGATTCTGCTCACTTGTGCGTAGAGCAATGCAGCGAGGACTTTTGTTTTACCACAATAGTCTTCGAGGGCAAGGCTTTCAATAGGCTATACACACATATAGATATATCTGTTTTGGATGCCCTGAAACAAAGCACCCCCGACATGGTTGATGTCGAGGGCTTTGTTGAGTCTAATCTTACCATAGATAAGATATGCCTATTGAATGGTAGTCAAAACGAGTATAAGAGCATGATAATGCGCAATCTAATCTTTTGCTACATATATGAGGTGTACAATGTTGTCAGCAGGTCTGAGCGTAGAAGACAGCCCCAGAACTCCAGCTATGTCGATAGTTTGGTGAGTCGTTTTATTGTGCTTTGCCGCGACAACCACGCCTCTCACCGCGATATAGCCTTTTATAGTGATGCCTTGTCCATCTCGCGCCGCTACCTGCATACGATAGTTGTTGAGAAGACTCAGTCGACCCCCAAGCAAATCATAGATGGCTATGTCATAACCAGTGCCAAAAAGCTGCTTATGACAACCACCAAGAGCAATATGCAGATTGCCGAGGAGCTTAACTTCCCTGACCTGTCTAGCTTTGATCAGTTCTTCAAGCGTATAATCAAACTATCGCCCACCGAGTTTGTTAAGCAGCACAGGTAGGTTACCTGCGGCCTTTGCCTCTGCCACCGCTGTGGCGCGATGAGCTATTGCGCGAGTTGCTGAAAGAGTTGAACGAGCGTTTGTTTGAGTTGCCCCCTGTGCGGCTCTTGTATGTCTTAACTTCCTCTTTCTTCTCTTTAGGCTTGCTATCGGCAGATTTCTTTGTGCCCTTGGCTTCTTCCTCGGCGCGCTTCTTGTTGCGCCAGTAGCTGCCATCGCGCTTGCTGCCAAACATATTGCGACGTTTGGTTTCTTCCTTTATCTCGGCACGCTTTTGTGCTACTGCGGCTTTGACCTCGGCATTAGCATAGGCATTGCCTCCCGAAACTGTTATGCGTTTGCCTATAAGTTTTTCTATATCCTTAAGCAATGGCACCTCCTCCACATTACAGAAAGAGTAGGCCACACCCTCGCGTCCAGCGCGTCCAGTACGACCTATTCTATGTACGTATGTCTCAGGGACGTTGGGTAGCTCGTAGTTTATTACATGGCTCAGGTTGTCCACGTCTATTCCGCGTGCTGCTATGTCTGTCGCAATAAGCACGCGTGTGGTGCGTAGCTTGAAGTTATTAAGTGCATTTTGACGTGCATTCTGGCTCTTGTTGCCATGTATGGCTTCGGCAGTTATGCTTGCTTTGTTAAGCAGTTTGGCTACCTTGTCTGCGCCATGCTTGGTTCTGGTGAATACAAGCACCGACTCCATGACAGGGTTTTTCAATAGTTCGATAAGCAGCGGAGCCTTCTCCTCTACATAGTATAGATACTGTTCTATCTTGTCTACCGTAGATGAGGCAGGGGTAACCTCCACCTTTGCAGGGTTAGAGAGTATGGTGTTGGCCAGATACTCTATCTCGCGTGGCATGGTGGCCGAGAAGAACAGACTCTGTCTCTTTTTTGGGATTATGGTCAGCACGCGCTTGATGTCGTGGATGAAACCCATGTCTAGCATGTGGTCAGCCTCGTCGAGTACAAAAAACTCTAGCTTATCTAGCTTTATGAATCCTTGGTTTACAAGGTCCAGAAGGCGTCCTGGGGTAGCCACAAGAACATCTACGCCTGCGCGTATAGCATCTGTCTGTGGTGTTTGTCCAACGCCACCAAAGATAACAGTGTGCTTGATGCCTGTATAGCGGCCATAAGATTTGAAGCTTTCGCCTATCTGCGTTGCAAGCTCGCGTGTTGGTGTAAGCACCAACGCTCTAATGCCGTTATAGAATCTATTTTTTTGTTTCTGATTATAGATATGTTGTATGATAGGTATAGAAAAAGCTGCTGTTTTTCCTGTTCCTGTTTGTGCACAACCTAGTAGGTCTCTACCTTCTAATAAGATTGGAATTGCTTCTGCCTGAATTGGGGTGGGGTTGATATAACCTTCGTCTTGTAGAGCCGTCTTTATTGGCTCTATTAAATTTAAATCGTTAAATGTCATCTATGTCTTTATCCGTAATGGTATGAACGAAATCTAGAATGTCCGTTCATTTGCGGTGCAAAGGTACGCTTTTTATTTGATATTTCACCTATAAAACAAAAAGGGAATGACCATAGTATTACTTGTTGGTCATTCCCTTCACTTATTTAGTAAGGCAGCAGATGAGTGCTTATTAGTCATCCTCTGCTGCTAATGTATGCTTTCTACCACTGTGCAGGGGCAGCATCTATCTGTTTTAGAAGCTCCTCAACGGCTGTTTCAAGCTGTTGGTCCTCGCCAGAGATGATTTTGTCATACTCGTTTCTAACTTTGAAATCAGGCTCAAGTTGAGAGTTCTCTAGGTATTCTCCATCTTGTGTACGGTAGCCTATGACTGGAATACCAAAGTACATAGAGCTGTCTTGCAGTGTCTCCCAGTTTACAGATGTCATAGTTCCCGGTACTGGCATACCCACTATCGAGCCTATGCCTCTATTTCTGTATACCCAAGGTGTGCCGTGGGCGTTAGAGTAGTTGGCCTCGCAGACTATCATAATAGATGGTTTGTTGTATCTACGTGATGGCATGTCGCAAGTGATTTCTCCGCGTATAACCTGCTCAAGATATTTCTCTCCACTGAACAAGATTTCTATGTCCTCGTGTAGGCGGCCACCACCATTATTACGTGTGTCTATCACTATGCCTTCTCTGTTGTTATAACGTCCAAGGATGTCAGAATACACATCGCGGTAGCTCGCATCGCTCATGCTTGTTATGTGTACATAGCCCAAGCGGCCATTAGACAAGCGGTCTACCTCTGCGGCGCGAGTTTCTATCCATCGTTTATAGAGCAATGTGTTTTGTGCGGCGCGTGATATTGGTTTGAATACCTCTTCCCAGCGTTGTCCATTGCTTGGATTGTATAGAGATAGTAGCACGTTTTTGCCTGCCTTGCCATTTATTGTCTCAAAGTAGTCCTTGTCTGCAAGAATCTCGATGCCGTCTATCTTCTCTATGAGTACCCCGTTCTCGATTTTGGTTGTGCTGTTGTCGAAAGGTCCGTACTTAAGTACATGGTCAACCTTAAGACCATCGCCTTTGTAATCTGTGTCGAACAAGATGCCAAACTCAGGAGTGACCTTGCCACTAGATGGAGCGAAGTAGCCTGAACCTGTATGAGATACATTCAGCTCGCCTAATATCTCGCTCAACATCTCAGAGAAATCATAGTTGTTGTTGATGTGAGACAAGAATGGTTGGTATGCTTTCTTAAGTTTTGTTAGGTCAACGCCATGGTAGTTGGTGTTGTAGAAGCGTTTTTCTTGTTGTCTGAATACGTGGTTGAACATATACTCTCTCTCGCCAGCTCTGTCCAAATCCATCTCCATGCTGAAGGTGATAGGTGTCGATGAGCCAGAAGGAAGGTCTATCTTCATTGTTGAGCTACCGAACATATAAAGGCTCTTGCCGTCCTTGCTCAGTTGTAGTCCGCTGCCGCCAGCATTGGTTTTCTTTAGTATCTTGACATCGCCGCTGCGAGGAGAAACCTCCCAAAGGTCATATCTGCTCTCAAAGCGAGACAAGAAGTAAAGTGTCTCACCATCCTTAGACAGTGCATAATCCATAAGATTAGATGACATAGGGGTTAGTCTAACGATTCTGTCCTCTAGTCTGTCAAGGTCAATCTCGATTTCTTTTGTTTCTTCTTCGTCTTTTTCCTCGCTAGCCTCTTTGTCTTTGTCGTCTTTCTTATCTTCTGTTTCTTTGGCTTCTTTGTCCTTGCGGTTTTTCTCTGCTGTCTCAAATAGCTCTAGCTCCTCCTTGCTCATTTTGAACTTGTCATAGCTCTCTTGGTTCAGAAAAGCAATGAAGATGTCATCTTGGCTGCCCCATGATGCGTGAGCACGAAGACCCAAGCGGTTAGAAGCGTAGATTATCGCGTTGCCATCTAGTACCCATTTAGGAGCTGTATCTATATAGGCAGAGTTAGTTATGTTGTATATCTTGCCTCCATCAACGGCAGACACGATACCTATATCAGAATAAGGATCCCTGCGGTTGGTGATAAATGTTAGTGTGAACCACTTGCCGTCAGGCGACCAGCTATAATTAAAGTCGTAAGCATAGTCGTCATTGGTGATGTGCTTGCTGCCGTCGGTTATGGCTCTGATTTTGCCCGACTCAAGGTTTAGAACTTTAAGCAGGTTGCGGTTCTCGATAAAGGCTACTTCCTTACCATCAGGTGAGAACTGAGGTGCAAAACGCTCTATGGTGTTGTCCTTGAACAGAGGCTCTTCGTTTATAAGTGTTGAGTTGGCGAAGTTGACTTCCTCGTCTCTAACCTTTGTGGCTTTGTAGATGTTCCATGTGCCTGTGCGCTCGCTAGCGTAGATTATGGTCTTGCCATCAGGAGACATAGAAATTCCTCTCTCGGCCTCTGGAGTCTTAGAAATTTGTTTTGTTGTAGCATACTTGTCTGTGGTTGCGAATACCTCGCCACGGCTGATAAGAGCTATCTCCTTGCCATCTTCAGAGAACGAGAACTCGTTTGCCGAGCTTAGTCGTATGTGATCCACATCCACAACAGGTTGGTCGTTTAGGATTTCTATGTTCAGCTTCTTTGCCGAGCTGCCCTCTTTCATAGTGTAGAGCTGTCCGTGGTAGCTGAATGCTAGGGTGCCATCGTTGGCACGGCTCAAGAAGCGCACTGGGTGGTCCTTGAATTTTGTTAGAGCCTCTACCTTGTCGGTGTTATCCAGAGAGGTCTTATAGATGTTGAAGCTGCCACTATCGCGCTCACTCAAAAAGTAAAATCCCTTTTTGTCGGCGGTGTAGATAGGGTCGCGGTCTTCGCCTGCGCGCTCGATTATCGGAGCGTGCTTTTTGGTCTTGGCATCATAGCGGAAGATGTCGCGTGCAACAGACGATGTGTGGTGCTTGCGCCATATATTCTCGCTGCCCGAGCGGTTGTAGTAAAGGAAAGACTCACCGTCGCTATCAAACGAGATGTTAGATATTGGAGCTGCCACGACCATCTCTGGGCGGCCACCCTTAGCATCAACCTTATATAGCTCTGTAATCCATGCAGCAGGGTTTAGTGCGCTGCTCGCAGGGTCTTGTATGGTAGCCGAGTAGTACACATATTTGTCGTCTGGGCTAAAGGCAAGAGGTGTTTCGGCAACAGAGTGGCTAGTGATTTTTGTCGCTGGGCCACCTTTGACGTCTATGGTGTAGATGTCAAAACCACCGTCTTTGTCGCTAGCAAAAGCCAAAGTCTTGCTGTCGTTAGACCATATAGGTGTTGTTTCGTGCTCTGAGGTTGATGTAAGCTGTGTAGCCTGACCTCCATTTGTGCTAACTGTGTAGATGTCGCCCTTGTACTTGAAGGCGATAGTAGAGCCGTCTGGAGATATACTACTATATCTTAGCCACAGTGGATTTGAGAATCCGACCACGGCTGCCATGCTCAATAGCGATGTTAAAATGATTTTTTTCATGTATTGTGATTTTAGTTATGCTTCTAATAAAATGAGCTCAAAGGTAGAAAAAAGTAGTGATATTACACACAAATACATTACCTTTGTATATATTTTGACATAAATATTATAATAATGGAGATAGTAGATGTAGTTTTACATAAGGTTGGCAGCAAGACTAGTAATGATGTTTGTATATTCTCGCAAGAGGTTTTGGACTTAGATGAATCAACGCGCGAGCTGCTGAGGGTGTATTTCTCTACCCCCTTTGAGAAAACCGTAGAGTACTATAACCTATATCATGATAGCGACCTGTCGCTGAATGAAGTGTATAGCTATGTGTCAAATATCTTTGATGATGCAGATAGCCTTGTTGGCGAGTCGGTGAATCTGGCCAAGCACCTATACGAAAAAAGCATACACCCCAAGATTAAAAATGGAGAGTTCTATGTTGTTCACTTCGAGGATTGCGAGATAGGCGGTCAGGTTGTTGAGGCCATAGGAGTATTCAAGTCAGAGAATAAGGATACCTTCTTGAAAGTGAACCCTAACGATGGCATCTTTGAACTTGACGCAGAGCAGGGTGTCAATATCAAGAAGCTAGACAAGGGAGCGATAATCTTTAATATAGAACGAGAAGGTGGCTATATGGTTGCCGTTGTAGACAATACAAACAAGGGCATAGAGGCTCACTTTTGGGTGGACGAATTTCTGCATGTGCGTCAACGCAGAGATGAGTTCTATGATACCACCAATATCCTTACCATGTGCAAGAGCTTTGTGACCAAAGAATTGCCAGAGCAGTTTGAGGTGAGCCGTGCCGATCAGGTCGATATGCTCAATAGATCGGTAGCCTTCTTCAAGGAGAATGAAACCTTCGAGATGGACAGCTTCTGCTCAGAGGTCATAGAGCAGCCAGAGGTTATAAATAGCTTCTCGCGCTATAAAGACAACTACGAGAAGGAGCTTGATATTGAGGTTCAAGACGGCTTTGCCATATCTGACTCAGCGGTCAAGAAACAAGCGCGCAGCTTTAGGAGTGTCATCAAGCTAGACAAGAACTTCCACATCTATGTGCATGGCAATAGAGAGCTTATGGAGCAGGGCGAAGATGCTGGGGGTAAGTTCTATAAGGTATATTATAAGGAAGAGAGCTAGAGTTGCTTTTGGTTGATTAGCTGGCCAACCATGCGTGCGGCAGTGCCCACAAGCTCCTTGCAAGGTTTTTTCTTGTTTGGTAGAGGCGTTGCAGTTAATCCCAGTAGCTCGCGGCATATTATAGAGCCGTTTTCATCTTTGAAGTTCGCGGCCAGTGTCTGCACTGCTTGGTAGTTGTCCTTCTTGGCCTGAGAGTTCTTAGGGTCGCTATCGCCAAAAACAAATCCTGTAACCATAAACATGCCGCTAACGGCTCCGCAGACCTCGCGCAGGCGACCCATGCCACCACCAAAGGGTGCCGATAAGGTGGCCAGTGTCTTGTGGTCTACCTCTGTAATATCGCTGTAAGCCAAGATTACAGACTGGCAGCAGTTGTAGCCATTGTCAAAATTCTCCATTGCTTGTTTGGCGCGTGCTTCTATATCAATCATACGTCGTTAATTTTCTTTGTTTAGTAATTTCTTGTAGCTCATATCTACGCCAAAAGCTCCCAGAGGGGCTGTTATAAGTATAGACAATACGGCTATGGTGAGCACTATCTCGCCACATGGCAATCCCATGCTTAGAGGCAGAGAGCCTATGGCTGCTTGTACGGTTGCCTTTGGCATATAGGCGATCATGCAGAATAGACGTTCTTTCATATTCAGCTTGGTGGCTATCATAGAGGTGAATACGCCAGTCATCCTAAACACTAGGGCGCAGAATATTACTGCTATGGCGACTGGGCCTGCCGTTGTGGCATACCCTATATTTACAGATGCACCAACCAGCACAAACAGCAAAATCTCGGCACCAACCCATAGCTTGTTGAACTTGGGTGATATGCGTGTTGCTAGTTTTGGGTATAGCTGTAATGTGGTGATTCCCATGGTCATAACGGCAAGAAGTCCAGAGAGGGCTACCGTGCCTTTTAGTTTCTGCTCTAGGCCTAGGAACAAAAATGCCGCGCTGAGCATGATAAGTAACTTTATGGAGTCGCGCATGTGGAACTTCTTGAAGAAAGATACCAGCGCAAAGCCTGTGCATACGCCGAGTGCTATCCCAAGGATTATCGAAACGGGTATCTGGGCAAAGCTCGCCGCAGAGACTTGTCCGCCCGTGGCAAGCAGCGTGAATGACGAGAACAGCACAATCACAAATACGTCGTCTACCGAGCCACCAGCCATTATCATCTGAGGTATGCCCTTGTCTGTGCCTATCTTCTTATCCATCAGCGTCAGCATCTTAGGGACGATGACCGCTGGCGACACCGCAGCAATTACAGAACCTAGTATGGCAGCCTCTAGTACGGTTATGTTGAGTAGGCTTGGGGCTATGAGTATCGTGCCCGCTATCTCGAAGCAGGCAGGCACAAAACACATTAAAACTGCTGGGCGTCCAACTTTCTTTAGCTCCTCTAGTTTTAGGGCCAGTCCCGCTCGCATAAGAATAATCACTAGGGCTACTTGCCTCAGTTCGATAGATATATTAAGTATAGACTCGTCTATGAGGTCTATGCCGTAGGGGCCGAGGATGATACCTGTGATAAGCATGCCTAGCAAAGAGGGTAGGCGCAATAGGTTGAATATGTACCCAAGAGCAAGGCCAAGGATAAAGATGTAAGCAAGACTATTTAACATGTGTTCTAGAATTAATACAGCAAAGGTAGTAATTTCCTAGCTATCATGTATGTTACCTATCATATTATTATTATATTGTTATATATTTTTCAAATCGCAATTATTCTGTGTTATTTTAACAGAAACAAAAGTTATTGCAGAAAAAAATGTAACTTTGCGACTTTGATAATAATAAATTTTAAAAAATGAGTAATTCTAAAGGACATCCTAAGGGACTGTATCTACTGTTTGTAACGGAGATGTGGGAACGCTTTAGCTACTACGGTATGCGAGCGTTGTTTATGCTTTATATGACTCAGGCTCTGTTGTTTGACAAAGGTCTGTCGTCTCAAATATATGGCAACTACACTGGACTAGTTTACCTAACTCCACTATTGGGAGGTTATGTTGCTGACAAATATTGGGGCAATAGACGCTCTATTTTTGTTGGTTCGGTACTTATGGCAGCTGCACAGTTCATGTTGTTTTTCAGTGCTTGCAATTATGAGAACCTAGCTCTGGCTCAGCCTTTGATGTTTGGAGGTTTGGCTCTTTTGATCTTGGGTAACGGTTTCTTCAAACCAAATATCTCGACTTTGGTTGGTAGCCTATACGAGCCAACAGATAGCCGTAAGGACTCTGCATTTACTATCTTCTATATGGGTATTAACTTGGGTGCTACATTTGCTCCACTATGGTGCGGACTTGTAGGTAACACTGGCAATCCAGCAGACTTCAAATGGGGTTTCCTATCAGCAGGTGTTGGTATGCTAATTGGTGGTATCATCTTTGAGATTTTTAAAGATAAATACCTTGTATCGCCTGAGGGTGAGCCTATCGGTGTTAAACCAGAGCAGGCAGTTGCACAGCCAGAGGCTAAAGTTGAGAAAAAAGAAGAGGGCCACTCAATGTCTATGGGTCGCGTAATTGTAGCGGCAGTTTCTTTTGTTGTACTTTTCGCTTTGTTTGCACTAAACTGGAGCGGTCTTAGCTCTGGAGGTGGACTTTTTGAGGGTGCAGATTATATCGGTAGCCTTATCTACTCTAGTGTTATTGTGATGCCTATCTTTATTCTTACAGATAAATCTCTTACTAAACTAGAGCAACAACGAATTGGAGTAATCTATATCATCGCATTCTTCGTTATCTTCTTCTGGGCTGCATTTGAGCAGGCTGGTGCGTCGTTGACCTTCTTTGCTGATGAGCAAACCGACAGACATATCTTTGGCTGGGAGATGCCAGCGTCATACTTCCAATCGTTCAACGCTATCTTTATCGTTATGCTTGCACCACTATTTGCTATGTTGTGGTCTTTCTTGGGTAAGAAAAATGTTGAGCCTGCATCGCCACTTAAACAAGCCTTGGGTCTGTTCCTTTTGTCTTTGGGTTACTTGTTTATCGCTTACGGTGTACGTGGTGTAGAGGGAACAACAAAGGTAAGTATGGTTTGGCTAGTGGGTCTTTACTTTATCCACACCATGGGTGAGCTTTGTCTTTCACCTATCGGCCTTTCTATGGTTAATAAACTATCGCCAGCGCGCTTCTCTTCACTTCTTATGGGTGTATGGTACTTGAGTACTTCGGCTGCAAACAAACTTTCGGGTGTGCTTAGTAGCCTTTATCCTGAGGGTGGCGTGGTTCGTAGCTTTATGGGTTATAGAGTTGAGAACCTTGCAGACTTCTTCATGCTGTTTGTATTTATGAGTGGTGCTGCTGCTATTATCCTTTTCTTGCTATCTAGCAAGCTAAAGAAAATGATGGCTGGTATCGAGTAATTAGATATACTTTCTGATATAATAATAGATGGGATGGAATTAACTTTTCGTCCCATTTATTATTTTAATATGACAGAAGATAGGATTAATGATTATCTTTGTGGTCTTGGTTTAAATCGAGCTTAAAGCGTTACTTATGAGTACAAATAAAATAAATTGGACACATATCTTTCTGGCTATCTTTGCAACAACTCTTTGGGGTTCGGCTTTTGCTGGTGCCAAGATAGGTTTTCTGTATATGTCTCCTATTATGTTGTCGGGTCTGAGGTTTACCCTTGCGGGAGTGTTGCTTATGCCCATGATATACTTTTTTAAGATAGGCTGGCGTGAGCAGCTTAAGCATTGGCGATTCATGCTGCTGTTTGGGTTTATACAGACCTTTATGCAGTATGGCATATTCTTTATGGGTCTTAATAAAGTGCCTGGCTCGCTTGCCGCCATCATCATAGGCGCGGGTCCACTCTTTGTGGCCGTTATGGCTCACCTTACACTTAAGAATGATAAGCTCAATGCACGCAAGATATTTGCCATTCTTCTGGGTCTTGCGGGTGTGGTGTCTATCAGCCTTACGGGCGATAGTATCGTTGATAACAGCTCTCAGTTTTATGTGGGCATAGCTCTGCTGCTGCTGAGCAATATGATAGGCTCATATACTAATATTATGGTTGTCAAGAAGGATGCAGGCATATCTCCTGTTATGTTGACTATGTTTGCCAACTTCACGGGAGGACTTATGTTGTTTGCTGTGTCTTTGTTTGTCGAGTCGCCCGAGGCCTTGTGTCAGAGCCTGCCTCTAGAGTTCTTTATGGCCTTGTTGTGGTTGGCCTTTATTCCTGCTGCCGCCTTCTCGGCGTGGTACTATCTGCTGTCTCAACCCGATGTCAAAGTCTCAGAGCTTAATATATGGAAGTTTATAATTCCTGTTGTAGGTGTACTTCTTAGCTGGTGGTTGGTGCCAGGAGAAAGCCCATCATGGAGTGCCGTCATAGGTATAGTTATCATCTCGTCGGCTGTGCTAGTGCTTCAGCTGCCTACGATTACATCTAAGTTTAAAAAGTAGTTTCTATGTATAGACTATTGCTGCCTATATTTTTGTTTGTCTGTCTGCCGCTGCTGGGCTTTTGTTCGATGGAAGAATATTCTGATATTGACACAGTATATTACCTAGAGCATGTTAGTGTCACGGCCATAAAGCAGGGAGTAGATCTTAAGCAGGAGCCGCTTTCGGCATCGCTTATTTCGCGCTCAAAGATAGATTCTTATGGCATCACCGACTTGAAAGGGGTGTCTACCTTGTCGCCTAACTTCTATATGCCCGATTATGGTTCGCGCACAACATCATCTATTTATGTTCGTGGTCTTGGTGCTCGTATCGACAACCCTGTCATTGGGCTTAATGTGGATAATGTACCTATCTTGAGCAAAGATAACTTTGATTTTGAGATGGCCGACATAGAACGTATTGAAGTTCTTCGTGGCCCTCAGAGCACAATGTATGGACGTAATACTATGGCTGGTGCCATCAATATATACACTATTTCTCCATTTAACTATCAAGGCATAAGGGCCTCTGTGAGCTATGGCAGCGGTGAGAGCTATAAGCTGAGAGCTTCATACTATGGCCGTTCAGATAACTTTGCCTATGCTCTTTCGGGCTACTACACTCAAGAATCGGGTCTGTGGGAAAATCAGTATGACAACCAGAAACTAGATTGGGAGAAGCTTGGGGGTGCTAGGCTAAGGCTCCAGTGGCAGACTCTCAGTGGCTTTAATATAGATAATACCTTGTCGTTCTCGATGCTTAATCAGGGCGGCTATGCTTATCAGCAGATGGATGGTGAGATTAACTATAATGACAACTGTGGCTTCGATAGGATGAACCTAAGTAATGGCCTTACAATATCTAAAGATTTTGAGAACTTTGCCTTTAGCAGCATAACGAGCTACCAGTATACCGACAATGCTCTAGAGTTGGATAACGACTTTACTGTGTTGGACTATTTTACCCTTAATCAAGATGTTAGAGAGCACGCCTTGACTCAGGACGTTATCTTCCGCTCTAGAGAATCTCAGAATAAATATAGCTGGTTGTTCGGAGTTTTTGGATTTGCCGAAAGCTCTAAGACCGACGCTCCAGTAAACTTCAAGCAGGACGGTATAAGTGATTTGATACTAGATAATGCCAATGAGTATAATCCTCAGTATAGCTATGCGTGGTTAGAAGATAATATGTTGCTCGAATGTCTTTTTGATATTCCTACTGTGGGGGCATCTGTTTACCACAAATCTAGCTTTGAGCTAGGCAGGTGGCGTTTTTCTGCCGAGCTGCGCTTGGACTACGAGTACTCAAGTCTTGATTATACCAATATCGTTAGTACGGCATATCGTGCCACAGACAAATATGATCAAAGCGTGCAGTATGACGTAGACTTGGATATATATAACAATGATTTTATAGACCAGTCTTTCTTGGAGCTGCTGCCTAAGTTGTCTGTTGTCTACACCATGCCCGATAGAGGTATGTTCTATGGCTCGTTCTCAAAAGGATACAAGGCAGGAGGCTTCAACACACAGATGTTCTCTGACGTGCTCCAGTCGCAGCTTATGTATAAGATGGGCGTAGGTACGATGTCTGATGTGGAAGAAATCATTAGCTATAAACCCGAATATAGCTATAGCTATGAGCTTGGCGGTAATATCGCTTGGCCGCAGGTGGGACTCGCTTCGAGCTTCGCACTGTTCTATATAGATTGCAAGAATCAGCAGCTTACGGTCTTCCCTGATGGAATGACCACGGGGCGCATGATGACCAATGCAGGCAAGACTCGTAGCTATGGTCTTGAGCTTTCGGTGCAGAAGTCTATCGCAAAAAACCTTATGCTCAATCTGGATTATGGATATACAAATGCCAAGTTTGTAGACTACGACGATGGCACAGAGCAGTATGCAGGCAAATATGTGCCTTATGCTCCGAGTAACACGCTGAGCCTGAGGGCCGACTACAACTTTGCCCTTTGGAAGGGTGATATTGTGCTAGGTGCAGGATATAGGGGTGTCGGAGATATATACTGGGAGCAGACCAATAGTATTGTAGAGTCTTTCTACGGGCTTTGGGATGCTAGTGTGGCCTACAAGACATCAGGATATTCTCTGGCCTTTAAGATGAATAATATGACAAATACGAGTTACAATACTTTCTACTTCGAGTCCATAGAAAATGAATTTGTGCAGAAGGGCAACCCTCGAACTTTCTCGATAACGTTAAACATAAATATCTAAATAATCATGAAAAATTTTAAATTAGTTGGCATACTATGCCTAGCACTTTTTGCTTTCTCTTGCGAAAAATCAGATGGCTCAGACACTCTTAACGAAGATTTGATGAGCTTTACTGGCGAGGTTGTTGTGACTTCTTCGTCAAGTGCTGTTGAGAACTTTGACAATGCAGTCTTTACTGCTGAGCTAGATATGGACGCTCAGACTGTCGATATTGTCATGATAGAGATTTCTTTTGCAACTGGTATGCCTGCTCAAACTATGACACTAGAGGACGTTCCTTACACCTTGGTTAACGACAAGGCTGTTATCCTTGTTGATAGTATCATTCCAGAGATTGGAGGTCTTCCTTATCCTGCATATACCATTTCTGATTTGGCGGCGTCAATATCAACGGATCAAATGTTGCTTAGCTTTAGCTGTATAAGCTACACGGTGGTTTATAGCGGTGAGATTTAAACCGAGCATATAAGATATAGAGTGGGGTATGGACTTAAGGTCTGTACCCCATTTTTTTATTCTAAACAATCTTATAGTCTTGCTTTTTGGTTCTTATGTACTAATTGTTAGCCAGATACTTTGAAAATCAACTTATAATTGATATATTTGTAGGTATTGATGTTGATGTTTTGATGTTTTAGCAACAAAACATATATTCTTTATTTAATAATTATGGCAGTATTTGATAAGATAGCAAGCAGAATATCTGGAATGAAGATAGTTAATCGATGGGCAATATTGTTCGTCGATACTGCACTCTCGTCGTTTATCAGCTTTCTAATTCTTGCCTTTGTAAGTACCTTTATATACAACATCAATGACCAGATAGAGCTACGTATATGGCTTACCAACGTCATGCTCTCGGGTATGATATTCCTTGTTGCTGGCACACATAAAATGATAGTTAGACACTTCTCTGTGTTGTCTATCATACAGCTTGTAGTGGTTTCCATAATAAAGGTCCTGCTACTTATGGCCATAGTTTATTTCAGAAACTGGGAGCTGCCACTCAAGATTATTATGGTTGTAGTCTGCCTAGATGCTTTCATGACGGCCTTTGCTTTGATTATGATTCGCGTGTCTGTGATTGTTATCTATGACCTCTCTGTTGCCCGACTAAATACAGATAGTAAGCACGTGCTTATGTACGGTATAGATTCGGCCTCGGTGGCTATGGCTCAGAGCCTAGCCATGAGCAAGCAGTTTAGGCTTGTCGGTTTTGTGAATCCCGACCCTTCGCTCATGGCCTATAAGCTGGCCGATATGCCCGTGTGTCACTTTGATAGTGCAGCTGATCTAGAGAACTATAAACAGACCAATGTCCTACACGGCATAATATTCCCTGATAACAAGAGCCTGCAAGATGAGGCCAATAGGCTGGTTATGTACTCGCAGGAGACAGGAACCAAGAACTACGTTATACCATCGGTGGATGAGCTGGACCATGATGGAGTGACCAGAGCAACGGTAAAAGAGATACAGATTGAGGACCTTTTGGGTCGCAGCGAGATTCATATCAACATGAAATCTATGTATGACATCTACCAAGGTAAGACCATCTTGGTTACGGGTGCCGCAGGAAGCATAGGTAGTGAGCTGTGCCGTCAGCTGGCTGGTGTGGATGTCAAGAAGCTGGTTCTATATGATAACGCCGAGACACCTCTACACTCTATACGTTTGGAGCTGGAGCAGGTATTCCCCGAGCTAGATTTTGTTCCTTTCATGGGAGATGTGCGTTCGGCAAATAGACTTACTGTTGCCTTTGAGCAATTTAAGCCTGATTTTGTTTTTCATGCTGCCGCCTATAAGCATGTGCCTTTGATGGAGGAGAACCCTTGCGAGGCAGTGCGTGTTAATATCACTGGTACACGCCTTGTTGCCGAACATTGTGTGCGTTATGGCGTGGAGAAGATGGTTATGGTATCTACGGACAAGGCCGTGAACCCTACTAATGTTATGGGAGCGAGCAAGCGACTGGCCGAGATTTATGTTCAGAGTCTGGGGCTGGCAATCGAGCGAGGTGAGGTTGAGGGACATACCAAATTTGTTACCACACGCTTTGGCAATGTCTTAGGTAGCAATGGCAGTGTTATCCCATACTTTAGAAAGCAGATTGCTGATGGCGGTCCTGTGACTGTCACGCACCCCGATATAACGCGTTATTTTATGACTATACCCGAGGCTTGTCGCTTGGTTATGGAGGCTGCTAATATCGGTGCCAACAATCAGATTCTTATCTTTGATATGGGTACCCCTATTAAAATCGCAGATTTGGCAAAACGCATGATAGAACTTGCTGGTTTGGTTCCTGACGAAGATATTAAGATTAAATACACGGGCCTTAGACCTGGTGAGAAGCTTTATGAGGAACTACTAAGCAACGATGAAAATACTATCCCTACTTCGCATAATAAGATACGTATAGCCAAGGTCAGAGATTATATCTATGCCGATGTTGTAGAACAGTTTTATGAGCTAGACAGACTGGCCGTGAATGTAGATATAGACTCTGCTGTTCGCTTGATGAAGGACGTGGTTCCAGAGTATATATCAAAAAATTCTGTTTTTGAGAAGATGGATGTTAAGTCATAGTTATTCTTGTCTTTTGTAAGATATTTATAGGCTATGATGAGCGAGTGTTTATGAAAATAATGATTAATTAGAAATATTCTTAACCCTAAAAACAAAAAAAATTATGAATGAGACTCAGTTTTCAGTAGAACAAATCCGTAAAGGTATTGGTCTTTACATCGTTAGCCTTATCGCGGCATCATTTTTTGGATTTATTGGTGATTTGTCAGATGGTGTTTCTGATATTTCCTCAATGGCTGGTGGCAAAGCTTCATCTATAAGCTTTGGTGATATTGTCTTGACACTTATCGAGATGGCCGCTTGGGCAGCAGTTGTTTATGGACTTTTGCTATATCGTAAAGGCTTGGATAAATTTAGCTTGCAGCTTGATGCAGATGGTGCAGCCTCTGCTAAAAAGCTTTCTTCAGCAGCTTTGTTGATGATTATTGGCGCGGCGATAGATATTATATGTGCTATTCCTGGTGCTGGCTTGTTGTTTGGTGTTCCTGCATTTATCATTTCTGTTATTGCCTTTATCTTCAACCTTCAAGGTTTTTCTTCTCTTTCAAAATCTTCTAGCCTAAATCAGCTAGGTGTTGCTGGAGCCAAGAAACTTTATACAGGTTTCATTCTTATGATTGTTGGTGTTATTGTTGGATTTATTCCTTTCATTGGCGACTTCTTCGAGTTGATACTAACAGTTCTTTACGTGATATTTATATTGCAAGGTTGGGGTATGATTCAAAAATCATTCTCTGCTGAAGCATAGTAGATTTTTTATCTATAAAAAGTTTTAGCCGATTGACATAACATCGGTCAGGCGGTTTTTTGAAATATACAGCAGCTCATACTGTATAGCGTTATAACATAGCACATTAGTAAAATTTGTATATACTGATTAGGGGA
>JAWXTS010000012.1:0-31141 GCA_044433305.1 Rikenellaceae bacterium
ACGATAGTCGCGTAGATCGTCCATCATTATATCGTATGCAGGGAAGTAGTGTATGTTAGGGTTTGTGCATGATAGCTCGTGGCAGGCTAGGGTTAGGATTGCCTTGCTGCGGTTGTTCTGCTCAAAACCATCTTTCAGATGACGTATGGGGCTTACTGTAAGTATCACCTGCTTGTCTTTGAGACACTTAGAGATTACCTTGCCTAGTGTTTCGACTACTTGTGCCACGCTCATTACACTGCTTGTAAATTCTTTCTGTGGAGTCTTGTGGCAGTTGCAGACTATTTTCTTGGTGCTGTTTAAAGTATAGGTGCGTGCAGTGCCTAGTGTGAGGATTATGTAGCTGCTGCTTGTTAGTGCTGTGTGTGCCGACTCTATGGCAGCGTTCATCTGCTCCAAGGCCTTAGAGGCACTTGTAGCACAGAAGCGACTGTGGAGGTCGTAGTGCCTAAATAGGAGTCCATCAAAAAACAACTCTTCTGGTTCGATTAGCTTCCCACTGGCAATTCTTTCTATGGTCGAGGCTATGGATGCAGGGTTGTAGATTATCCCTAGAGGGTTTATGCTGACTGGAAGTTTTATCTCGCTCATCTTGGCCCCTATGTTCTCCACAAAGCACGACCCTAACATAAGACCCTGCCTATTGTAGTCTATCTTAAAATCTAGTGTGCTGGGTGTAAGCTCTGTTCTGAAGTTCATGGCTGTTGCGTATTTTGAGATTAAATTCCTGCCAAAGCAAAAATGTTATACAAAGATAAGTCGTTTTTAGAGAATTGCCACTACCTTTGTATAAATTAAAAGCACGAATCATGATATTCTACTCACACTGCAAAATCAATATCGGCCTTAATGTTACGGCCAAACGAAGCGATGGATACCATAATATAGAGAGCCTGTTCTATCCCGTAAAGGCTATTAGCGATGCCATAGAGATAGTGCCATGCCAGCAGCAAAGCCCCATAGAGTTTTCTTCTTCGGGTATAGAGGTCGATTGCAGTAGTGATAAAAATCTTTGCGTCAGAGCCTATATGCTTATGCGCGAGCGTTACGGTATAGGAGCGGTGAAGATGCACCTACACAAAAATATACCGCTTGGAGCAGGTCTTGGCGGAGGTTCGGCAAACTGTGCCACCGTAATAAAAGGTCTGAACGAGGTTTTCAGCCTTGGCCTAGACAGTGAGACTATATGCTCTTTGGGTGCTGAGCTTGGCAGCGACGTTCCGTTTTTTATAGATGAGCAGCCAGCGTGGGTTAGTGGCCGAGGCGAGCTGTTACACAGGGCTGACGTGTCGCTCGAAGGGCTATACCTTATAATAATAAAGCCAGAGGTTCATATCTCAACGCCGTGGGCCTACTCTCAGATTGCCCCCGAAGACAAGGGTAACTTACGTGCAAAAATAGAGCAAGGCATAGATTCTTGGAGGGCTAATGTAGAGAATGATTTCGAGGATGCTGTTTTCAAAGAGCACACGATAATAAAGGACATAAAGCAGTCCTTGTATAGCTCAGGGGCACTTTTCGCGCTTATGTCAGGCTCTGGAGCGTCTGTTTATGGTATTTTTAGACAGAAGCCAACCGAGGACTTTAAATTAAAGGCTCAATGCTTTGTGTTTGAGTGTGTTATGTAGTCGTTGTGCTTAGTTAATGTTAAAAAGATGTTACTTTATTGCTCTAATTAGAAAATAATTACTAAACTTGCAAAACCAATTAACATTAAATTAATAGCTATGTCAGTTGACGAAAATAAAATTTTAGACCTCGAGAAGAGAAAAGAAAAGATCTCTTTCGGAGGAGGAATGAAAGCCATAGAGAAACAAAAAGCAATGGGCAAGCTTACAGCTCGTGAGCGTGTAATGGCTTTGCTTGATGAAGATTCTTTCCAAGAATATGATATCTTTGTTGAGCATGATGCTCGTGATTTTGGAATGCAAGATAAACAACTTCCAGGTGATGGAGTTATTATCGGTACTGGTCTTATTTGCGGTTACCCTATCGCAATCTTTGCTCAGGACTTTACCGTGGCAGGAGGCTCTTTGGGCTTTATGCACGCACGTAAAATCACAAAAATTATGGACTATGCGTTGAACATGCGTATTCCTTTGATTGGTATCAATGACTCGGGTGGAGCACGTATCCAAGAGGGCGTTAATGCACTAGCAGGTTATGGAGAAATCTTCTTCCGTAACACCCTAGCATCAGGTGTTATCCCTCAGATTTCAGTTATCCTAGGCCCTTGTGCTGGTGGTGCTGTTTACTCTCCAGCTCTTACAGACTTTGTGTTTGTTGTAGACAACATATCAAAAATGTTTATCACAGGTCCTGAGGTTATCAAAACCGTTCTTGGTGAGGAAATCTCTCAAGAGGAGCTTGGTGGCGCACGTGTGCACAGTGAGATTACAGGTAATGCTCACTTCTTTGCCGAGAGCGAAGAGGAGTGCTTCCTTCAAATCCGCAAGCTGATATCTGTTCTACCTGCTAACAACACTGTTGCAGCAGACGTTATCTCGCCTGCACCTCCATGTGAGAAACTAAATATCGAAGAGGTAGTTCCTTCAGATCCAACCGTTCCTTATGACATGCGCGAGGTTATTCGCTCTGTTGTTGATGACAGCGACTTCGTTGAGGTTATGGAGCTATTTGCTGCTAATATCGTTATCGGCTTTGGTCGTATCAATGGTCAAACAGTAGGTTTCGTAGCTAACCAGCCACTAGTTATGGCAGGTGTACTAGACTGCGACTCGTCAGATAAAGCTGCGCGCTTTATTCGCTTCTGCGACTCATTCAATATTCCTATCATCACTTTCGAGGACCTTCCAGGTTACCTTCCAGGTGTAGACCAAGAGCATGCAGGTGTTATCCGTCACGGTGCCAAATTGCTTTATGCTTATAGCGAGTCAACAGTGCCTAAGGTTACTGTAATCCTTCGCAAGGCTTATGGTGGTGGTTATATCGCTATGGGTAGCCGTCACTTGCGTAGCGACTTTGTTTTTGCATGGCCAGGAGCCGAGATTGCTGTTATGGGCCCTGAGGGTGCTGCAAACATCATCTTCCGCAAAGAGATTAAAGAGTCTGAGAATCCAGCTGAAACTCGTGAGGAGAAAATCGCTGAGTACAAAGAGAAATTTGCTAACCCTTATGTTGCAGCTTCTCGTGGATATATCGATTCTGTTATCTCGCCAGCCGAAACTCGCAAGTGCATAGAGCACGCGTTGAAGGTTTCTGCACACAAGAGCGCGGGACGTCCTAAGAAAAAACACGGACTACCTCCATTTTAATCGACACTATTATGGAAGAGAAAAAATACGATATAGTTTCTACTCGCCATGGCGACTTTCAAACTACCTTCAACAAGAAGCATCTTCTAAGAAAGAAGTGGCAGCCAGTGAATCCAAAGGAGCTAAAGTCTTTTATTCCTGGAACTGTTGTCGAGATTTGTGTCAAAGAGGGTCAGAGTGTCAAAGAGTCTGATATACTTATGATATATAAGGCTATGAAGATGAACAATAACATACGTGCCGATAAAGACGGAGTGATTAAAAAAATCTACGTCAAAGAGGGTGACAACCTTCCAAATCGCGCTTTGATGTTGGAATTTGAATAGAGAGAAATACTTGATTATAGATGGGTGGCTAGTAGAAATTTACTGGCCACCCATTTTTGTTAAATCGTAAAAAAGGTATTCTCTGACAGCTAAATATTAGCTTGCTGCATGGCGAAAGGTCTTTTGTGTGAGTTGTCGAGGTTAAAACTTGGGAATAATACAAAAGTTGCTTAACTTTGTAGGTGGTTTGGCTATCAGGCTAATAAAGACAATAAGGTTGATAATGAAGAATATATTATACTTAAATACATCTGTGGGCAGCTTCAATCGTGGAGACGATATCATCATGGAATGTTTTCGCAAGGAATTAGGCGAGCTGTTCCCATGTGATTTCGTTTATGATTTGCCAACACACGTGTCAGCCTTCCATTGGTATCAGGTTCTAAGGAAATCTTTTGCATATAGAACTTACGCCCATTGCGACTATAAATTTGTCGGTGGCTCAAACCTGTTGGTCAAAGATATGCTGACTCATTACCCACAGTGGAATGTTAATATATTTAATTATCACGCCTTTAAGGGTTGCGTGCTTTGTGGAGTGGGTGCTGGTGCAGGCGATAAAACAAATTGCTATACTCGTCAGCTCTACCGTAAGATGCTGAGCGGTGATTACTGCCACAGTGTTAGAGACGAGCGAAGTAAAGAATATGTCGAGAGCTTGGGGCTTAAAGCTATCAACACGGGTTGTGTAACTATGTGGATGCTCACGCCTGAGCATTGCCAAAAGATACCTACAAAAAAAGCCAAGAACGTTGTGTTCACCCTTACAGAATCAGGTATAAAGGACGGCAAGGATCAGCAGCTCATAGATATACTATGTAAGAATTATGAAGATGTCTACTTCTGGGTTCAGGGCAATAAAGACTTTGAATACATAAATAAGTTTGAGAGAATAGACAAGATAAAGATAGTAAACCCTAGCAAGGACGCATATGAGAAGGTCCTTGAGATGGGCGATATGGATTATGTTGGTACGAGGCTTCATGCTGGCATCTATGCTATGCGCCATTTTGTGAGGACTATAATAATAGCCATTGACGAGAGGGCGCGTGGAATCAATCAGTCCAATAATCTTGTTTGCATAGACAAGCAAGAAATGCAGAGGCTAGAATCGTTGATAAATTCAGAGTTTACCACAGAAATTAAAATGCCACTAGAGAGAATCGAGGCATGGAAATCACAGTTTAAATAGGCTTTTAATATGGATGATATTATTTTAGAAGATGTTGTTGTAAAAGGGAGAAAAGTAGAGTACAGTTTCTCGGTTACTGGCAAAATAAAAAAATACTTTACTACAAATAAGATTTGGATAGAGTACCCTGAAGACATGTCTAAAGTGCCATTATCTATTTTAACAATACCTTTTGTCGCTAACCTAATACCAATAACATGGTTTACAAACTCTGTGCTGTGGGTCAGGGAGGTAGATCGCACATTTTATGATAGTATCAAGTCAATTAAATATGCGTATCAGGAGCTACATTATGATTTCCCTTTTAAGGGGCGATTCGTTTCTGCTATTATTACAGACAATACCTTAACTAGTGATGAAGACACCTCGTTATTGTTGTTTAGTGGTGGTGTGGATGCTCAGACATCTTATCTGAGAAATACTAATAAGAATTTATGTTTATGTAATATTCAGGGATGGTATAGATCCGAAAATGATGTTGACCAGGCTGCAGATATTGAGCAATCGTATGTGTTTGATTTTGCTCAATCTCATGGTTGTTCTAGTGTGTTTATGAAATCTAATTTTGCTACTATCATTAACATGAAGGAATTTAGGCCATTAGAGAAGAAGCTTAAAGATGGATGGTGGCATGGATTTAATCATTCTATGGCTTTTATATCTGTGTCGATACCATACTGTTATTCAAAAAATATTAAAGAGATTATTATAGCTAGTTCAAGTACGATAGGCGACAAAATATCAAGTGGGTCATATATTACGACAGATTCTGAATTCAAATATGCTACTTCGGGTAAAACTTTACATGATGCTTTTGAGTTGACTCGTCAAGAGAAAGTGGCACAAATATGCGCTCATCAAATAAACAGTGGAGCTCAATATCCTTTACGTGTATGCTCTTTTAACAATGATAATTGTTGTAAGTGTGAGAAATGTTTTAGAACGGTATTGGCTATTGTTGCTGAGGGTGGTGATGTTCGTAACTTTGGGTTTGATATTGATATCCCGCTCAAGGAATTCTATACTTCTGTCATGTATGATAAACTTGCTATGTGGGGTTTGGGGCTTGAACAAGAAATATATTGGGAAGGCATTAAAGAACGCATGATTGGCAACTATGACAATATTATTGAAAAGGATTTTGTTGATTGGTTCATGACTTTTGATTTTATTGCAGAGAAGAAAAAAGCACTACGAAGATACTATGCAACCAATTTCTGGTCTATCGTTAGGCGTAAAATCAAAGAGCGATTTTAGGTATGGACGGACGCATGAATAAATCCATTCGCAACTTCAATTATGGATTATTAAGTCAGTTTGTAAATCTTATTTTAGGATTTTTTGTCAGGGCCGTGTTTATCCGATGCCTTGGCATAGAGTACCTTGGTGTCAATGGTCTGTTTACCAATGTGCTTACTGTCTTGTCTTTGGCCGAGCTGGGTGTGGGTACAGCCATGGTGTATAGCATGTACAAGCCGCTTGCTTATGATGACCAAGATAAGCTCAAGGCCTTGATGAATCTATACAAGCGTCTATATACTTATATAGGCTGCGTGGTAGGTGTCGTGGGTCTGTTGATTATTCCGTTGTTTCCGTATATCTTGAAAGATGCCTCTGGGGTTTCTAATCTGATAGTTATATATCTGCTGTTTTTGGCCAACTCGGTGTTCTCCTACTTCTATGTTTACAAACGTTCTATACTGCAAGCCGATCAGAAGATATATATATATTCAAAGTTCCATCTGTGGTTCCTTGTTGGCAAAACCATTATGCAGATAGTGCTGCTGTATGCTTTGCCCGACTTCTTGATTTATTTGGCCATACAGGTGGTATTCACCTTTGCCGAGAACGTTTATATCTCTAAATATGTAGATCGTCTATATCCTTATCTCAAGGGCAAGAATGATAGTCGCTTGGATAAGTCCGACTTAGATAGGATAAAAAAAGATGTGTCGGCCTTGGTCTTGTCAAACATCGCTAGGGTCGCGCTTAATGGCACAGCAAATATCATTATCTCTGCTGTTGTAGGTATTGCGGCTGTGGGTCTATACTCCAACTATACCTTGATTACTGGGGCTTTGATTATGGTTCTGGGTCAGATTTCGTCATCCATTACTGCTAGTGTGGGTAACTACATAGCCAAGGAGGCATCTGAGGATCAGTATAAGCTATTTGAGCGCATAGACCTGTTGAACTTCTGGCTGTATAGCTTCTGTGCTGTGACTTTCGTTGTTGCCTCAAAGCCGTTTATCTCCATGTGGATAGGCGAGGACTATGTGCTGGCACCCTATGTCGTAGGTGTCATAGCTGTTAACTTTATCCTAGAGGGCATGTTGCAGTCGCTGTGGACCTTCAGAACCACCATGGGCCTCTTTGTGCAGGGCAAGTATCGCCCCGTTGTTGCGGCCATACTGAATATAATCAGTGCCTACCTTCTGGGTAAGGAGTTCGGACTTGTGGGAGTGCTCTTGGGTACAACAGTGTCGCGCCTGTGTGTCAATATGTGGTATGACCCATATATCATTCTTAAGCACGGCTTTGGCTTTACGGCATGGAAATATATCGCTCGCACAGCTCTCAGATTGACTGTAATGGTGGCGACTATGTATTTCTTGCAGGTCTTTGTGAGGGACACTCTGATGGCTCAGATGAGCGACATCGTTCAGCTGGTACTTATCGCCGCCACAAGTTTGGTGTTTACAAACTTAGTGCTGCTTGTTATGGAGCGTCGCAATTCAGAGCTTGGATATTATATTGATATGGTGCGCTCGGTCTTGTCTTCGAGACTTAGCGTATTTAGAAAGAGGTGATTCTAAATACACTAAGATCTATTAGCAATTACATGCTCACTATACTCCCACGGCTTGCGGCACACGGGGTGTGCGACAGATAGTAGAGCTTCGTGATTCTAGTCTAAGTCCTATCAGCATTTACCGACTCACTATACTCCTGCGGCTTGCGCATTAGAAGCGGGCTACGGCAGGTAGTTCTATGGTTGCGAATTCGCCCTTTAGGTATTTGTAGTAGCCTGTCATGGCTATCATTGCGGCATTGTCGGTGGTGAACTTTAGAGGGGGCAGGAAGGTGTTCCATCCTCGTTTTTTGCCCTCGCGCTCAATGGCATTGCGTAGCCCTGAGTTGGCAGATACGCCGCCTGCTATGGCTATGTCCTTGATGTTGTATTGTGCTGCGGCCTTGATTAGCTTGGTCAATAGTATGTCGGCTACGGTGGCTTGCAGCGAGGCGCATAGGTCGGCCTTGTTTTCCTCTATGAAGTTTGGATTTTCGGCCATCTGGTCGCGCAAGAAGTATAGGAACGAGGTCTTAAGTCCGCTGAAGCTGTAATCTAATGCTGCTACCGATGGTTTGGCAAAGCGGAAACGCTTAGGGTCACCTTGGCTTGCGAGCTTGTCTATGACAGGGCCGCCAGGGTAGGGCAGCGACATCACCTTGGCGCACTTGTCAAAGGCTTCTCCCGCGGCATCATCTATGGTCGAGCCTACGATTTCCATCTTTAGAGGTTCTTCGACAAGCACTATTTGTGTGTGTCCCCCCGACACCAACAGGCATAGGAATGGGAAGCTAGGATGTGCGATTTGCGTATCTGGCAAGTCTATGAAGTGAGATAGGATGTGTCCTTGAAGGTGGTTGACATCTAGCATTGGAATGTCTTTTGCAATAGAGAGACCCTTGGCGAATGATGTGCCCACAAGCAGGGAGCCCAAGAGCCCAGGTCCACGCGTGAATGCTATGCCGTCGATTTGGTCTATGGTCAGCCCAGCATCTTTGAGTGCTGTTGCCACCACGGGAACTATATTTTGTTGATGTGCTCGTGAGGCCAGTTCGGGTATCACACCGCCATATTTGACATGCACCTGCTGCGAGGCTATAACATTAGACAATAGTAAATTGTTTTTTAGCACGGCTGCCGAAGTGTCGTCGCACGAAGACTCTATGCCTAGTATTGTTATGTCCATTTTTAATGCGTTAAATTTGTTTTTTTGTTGCTAAGATACTAATATTTTGACTAAAATTTAGTAAACTTGTAACCTATTTCAGCCAATAATGAGCAAAGGTATAAAAATAATATTATCTATCGTGTCGACACTTGTTCTTGTGTCGATAATTTTGCCTATTTTTATATCAGTGTTGCTTAATTTTGGGGTTGTTCAGAACTATGTTGTCGACAAGGCAACGGTGCTGATTAGCAATAAGATAGGTTCGGATGTGTCGATAGGAGCTATCAAGCTAGACTTGTTTCGCCGTGTTAAAGTTTCAGACTTCTATGTTTCAGATTTAAATGGCGATACCCTGCTTATGGCGGGCAAGGTTTCGGGAGCGTTGGCCTCGAAGGGACTTTTGCATAGTAACTTCGATTTGGCAGATGTTGAGATTGCCAATGCCAAGATGTATCTGATTCAAGGCAGCGACAGTCTGCTTAATCTTCGCCATGTGCTAGACAAGTTGAAGAATAAAGACAAAACAGAAAAGAGCGACTTCAAACTCTATTCCCACTCTATAAACCTTGAGAATGTAGATTTTGTTATCAGGCGTTATAATCCTCAGCATAGGGAGCACGGTATAAATTTTCAAGACCTTAATTTGAGAGGGATAAACCTCGATGGTTCAAATTTCTCTATTGTTGGAGACAGCATATCTTTTAAGCTGAACTCTGCCAGCTTTGTTGAACAGAGTGGCTTTGAGGTGGATAATTTCTCGGGAGACAAGGTCGCTGTGTCTAATGGCAATATCTTCCTTGAGAACGTAAATCTTAAGAGTGGCCTCTCAAACATCAACCTTGTGAGCCTTACCCTACGTTCTAGTGAGTGGCCAGACTTTGCCGACTTTATAGCTAAGGTTAAGCTCAACGGTCAGATTAAAAACTCTAATCTATCGAGTAATGTCTTGGCCTACTTCGCGCCTTCTTTGTCGGATTGGGACCTAGAGGTCGATAACGTAAACATGAATTTTGCGGGCACCATAAACAACCTGCTGGCCAACGTGTCGAATATAAGCCTTGACCAAACAGATATTAAGGGTAGTTTGTCTGTTAAGGGGCTGCCCGACATAACAAGAACAAGCTTTGACTTTAAGATTAAAGATATATCGACCAATTCTTCAAGCATAGATTATATCGCCAGCCATATTGGAGGCAAGCCCTTGTCGCCTTCGCTGCTCTCTAAGCTAGAGAAGATGCAGGATATATCTTTCGAGGGGCGATTTAATGGGCTGTTCAGTGATTTTGCTGCTGGGGGCAAGCTGTCTTCGGCCATGGGAGATGTGGATTTGGATATG
Source organism: Rikenellaceae bacterium (assembly GCA_044433305.1). Taxonomy (GTDB): domain Bacteria; phylum Bacteroidota; class Bacteroidia; order Bacteroidales; family Rikenellaceae; genus JAWXTS01. Next base: position 10,089 of record JAWXTS010000012.1, read on the forward strand.
AACCTTAGACCGCTGGCTGAGGGCAACACAGGCTTCGAGGGGCATCTCTCGACTCTTGACTTTAGGTTGGGTAGCTTTCTTTCTTCGGCAGCCATGGGCGATATTGCTGTTCAAACCTCTGTCAATGGCAGCTATGGCTCAAGAGGTGTGTATGCTAGAACCTCGGCCGTAATAAATGAGTTTATGTTTAATGGCTACGAGTATCAGGATATAAGGCTTGATGGTCAGTTTGAAAATAAGAACTTTATAGGTCAGGTGCGCAGTCCGAGTGAGGATATTCGATTTGAGTTTGATGGTATGCTCGATTTTAACGATTCTATTCCTCGCTACAATTTTGACTTGCGCCTAGATGAGGTTGATTTGGCCAAGATAAATGTCAATCGCAGGGACAGCATCTCGACGCTTAGCTGTCGAATTACGGCCAAGGCCCAAGGTACAAACCTTGATGATCTGGATGGAAATATCAGCATTCGCGATTTGCTTTATATCAATCAAGTGGATAGTGTGCGCACGGGTAATATCTTGTTTACGGCAAAGAATGAGCAAACCTCAAAGCATATAAATATGGCCTCGGACTTTGCCGATGCCGAGTTTATGGGTAGCTCCTCTTATTCGGATATGTTTGTTTACTTGGATAGAGCATTGCACAACTACCTGCCTTCGTTGAGCAGCTCGCTTACCACCAAGAGGACCACGGTTTCGGGACCTGCTCAGAGTGGGGAGTACTATGTTGTCAAGGTTGATGTCAAGGAGGCCAATAATGTCACGGGCATCTTTGTGCCTGGTCTTCATGTGGCAAAGGGCACTTCGGCAGTCTTTATGCTCAACCCTACGCGCGATGTGCTCTCTCTGAAATTCAGCTCTGATTATATAGAGCGTGGAAATATGTTCGTGTCTAATCTTAGCGTCAATAGCCACAATGAGTCAGACTCGATTTCTGTTTTTGTGCGTGCTGATGACTTTTTCGCCGCTGGTGTCTATCTTCCCGACCTTTCGATTATTGGAGGTGCAAGGAACAACACCGTGAGTCTTGATACGCGAGTAGGCTCGCAGGGCGCAGCAACCAGAGCCTTTATCAACACTACCACCTTCTTTACTAAAGACAGCACAGGTCTCGACCAGATAGTATTTAGGTTTGACCCCTCGACCATCACGGTCAATGACCAAGAGTGGTTCTTGCAGGCTCAGGATATAGTATATGACACTACGGGTGTTAGAGTCGGAGGTTTCAATATTCGTGGCTTGGGTCAGAGCTTGGCCATAGAGGGATATGCCTCACGCAGCACTCAGGACACGCTGAAGCTCTCGCTTAATAACTTTGATATTGCTCCTTTGTCTAAGTTGGTAGAAAGTAAGGGGTATTCCATTAGTGGTCGCACCAATGGCTACCTCAATGCAGTGTCGGCATTAAGTACTGATGTTATTATGGCTGAGATAAACTTCGATTCTATTGTTGTTAACAATGTCGAAGTTCCAGACACTAAGTTCACCAGCCAGTGGGATGCGCGCGAGAAGAGAGCCAGCATCTTTGTTGATAGAACGGATAACAACAAGCGGGTTATCAGAGGATATTATAGTCCTATGGATAAACGCTATTATATAACCACGGACATTGCGCGCATAAATTTGAGTCTGCTAGACCCTGTTCTGAGTGGAGTCATTGGATCTACCGAAGGCTCGGCCGAGGCTAAATTGCAGATTAAAGGTAGTAGTGGCAACCTGCACGATATAGACGGTAGCATTGTGGTTGATTCGTTGAAAACAAAAGTGCTATTCACTAATGTGGACTATAACATAGGTCGAACAGTCTTGGATGTTAAGGACAATGTGTTGAGTGTCAGGGGTGCTAAGATGACTGATGGGACTTCTGGCTATGGAGACCTTAACTTGAGCTTTGATGCAACCAACTTCAAGAACCTGAAGTACGAGCTTATGGTTAATGCCAATGAGCTGTTGGCGTTGAATACTACTGCTGCTGATAACGAGCTTTTCTATGGACGAGTCTTTGCAAGTGGCATGGTCAGTATCAAGGGCGACAATCTAGGCTCGGCCATGTTGGTTAGTGCCAGTACGGCTGGTTCTTCTGAATTGTATATGCCACTTAGTGGTAGCGAGTCGGCCTCAGAGGCAGATTTCATAGTGTTTAGGCAGCCACGCAACGATGAAGATTCTTCTAGTTATAGCATCAGAAAGCGTCAGATTATGCGTGATGGTAGCGTCTTGGCGGCTCGATCTGGTGGCAACTTCGATATGAATATGCAGCTTAATGTGCAACCTAACCTTGAGTTTCAGCTGGTCATAGACCCTACTGTGGGCGATATTATCCGCGGTCGAGGTCAGGGCACAATAAATATGCGTGTGAACCCTCGATCAGACCAGTTTACAATGTATGGAGATTATACTATCTCTGATGGAAGCTATTTGTTTACGCTAAGAAACATTATCAATAAGAAGTTTGTTATCGAGCCGGGTGGTACCATACAATGGACGGGCGACCCAGTAGATGCGCTTCTTGATATTACGGCGGTCTACAAACTTAAGACCTCGCTGGCTCCATTGCTCAACAGCAATGAGTATAACCGCAGGGTGTCCGTAGACTGTGCCATTCAGCTAGGCGATAGGCTCTCTCAGCCGCTGATAACTTTTGATGTTCAGGTTCCTAATGCAGATACAGAGACTCAGAGCCTTGTTAGCAATGCCCTTAATACTCAAGAGATGAAGGCAACACAGTTCCTATGGTTGCTGGCAGTAAATAGCTTCTACTCAGATAATTCTAATAGCGAGAGTAGTGTCAATATAGGTGCTACGGGAACGGCAGTTACGGGAATCGAGTTCCTCTCTAATCAGCTTAGCAACTGGCTTTCGAGTGAGCGATTCAGTCTTGTTCCGCGTTATATACCTCGCAGCGAGACTACCGACGATGAGTTTGGCCTTGAGTTCTCGGCCGAGCTTATAAAGAACAAGCTTGTGATTGAGGGTGAGGGTAGCTATGGAGGCGAATATGGTGTTTCGTCGGTCAGCAACAACTCGACAAACTTCTCTAACGACCTTACGGTATATTGGCTCTTTGACCAAGAGGGCAGCATTAAGGCCAAGGCCTTTACACGTACCATAGACACTTTTGATGAGAATCAGGGACTGCAAGAAAGCGGCATAGGTATATTCTATCGTGAGAATTTTAATAACCTAAGAGAGCTGTTGTCGAATCTTAGAAATCGCTTTGTCCGCAAAGAGGATTATGACGAGGAAGATGAACTAGACGACTAAAGAAAGAAAATTAACGAACTTAAATAAATAAAAAGCAATGACAATGATTTTACAAGCGGCCTCAGCGGCTGCTCAAGGCACAAAGAACATCGGTTTTGGCGAATTGATAATGGCTGGAGGCTGGTTGATGATTCCTCTAGCAGTGTTGTTTGGGGTGTCGATATTTATCTTCACAGAGCGTTTCTTGGCTCTTCGCAAAGCCTCTGAGATAGACCCCGATTTTATGCACCAGATAAAAGCCCTTATAGACGCTGGCGACCCTGTACGTGCGGTCAAACTATGTCGCTCTATCAACAACCCACTTGCACGTATGATAGACAAGGGCATAGTACGTATGAACCGCAGCTCGGAGGAGGTGCACAGAGCCATTGAGAATGTAGCCAACCTTGAGGTGTCGAAGTTAGAGAATGGCCTGCCTTTCCTTGCTACCATCTCTGGTGGAGCACCCATGATAGGTTTCTTGGGAACAGTAATAGGTATGGTCGAGGCCTTTATGAACCTATCTCAGGCAGGTGGCTCGGTTGATATGAGCCTTTTGAGTAGTGGTATGTACACTGCCATGATAACTACGGTGGCCGGTCTTATCGTTGGTATTCCTGCTTACTTCGGCTACAACTATCTTGTAGCTCGCATAGAGAGACTTATCTTTGAGATGGAGTCTAACACAGTTGCATTTTTGGATATTATAAAACGATAAAACGATGGCCATAAAAAGAGGTTCTAAGGTCGATAAATCGTATAGTGCGGCATCAATGACAGACTTGATGTTTCTACTTTTGATATTTATGCTTATATCAACGACCCTTATAAATCCTAATGCACTAAAGCTGATGTTGCCCGAAAGCTCGAATCAGCTTAAAGAGAAACCATACACCACGGTGTCGATAAATTCTGATTTGGAGTACTTTATAAATGGTGACCAGAAAGTAGAATTTAGTCAACTTGAGTCGGCACTAAATAGAGAACTAGCTGATGTTAGTGACCCTGTAATATCTTTGCATTGTGACAAGAGCGTTGCTGTTGACCATGTTGTGCAGGTAATGAACATTGCCAAGGATAACAACTACAAACTGATACTGGCTACATCTCCAAAATAATTCAGAGACCATGAAGAAGATATTTTTGTTTGTGCTGACCCTATTGTTTGTTGGGGTTGTGTGTGCACAGTCGGGCCTAGAGTTTGACCTCAGGACACATGATTTCGGCTCTATCAACCGTAAAGATGGTGATGTCAGCTTTACCTTCATGGCGGTGAACAAGGGGGCTTCACCTGTGGTTATTCTTGATGCTAAGGTGCTGTGTGGTTGCACAACGGTCAAATACCCTAAGCAGCCCATTATGCCAAATGACTCGGTGGCTGTTGTGGTCAACTTTGAGCCTAAGACACAGCCTAGTGGTGACTTCTACAAGGCGATACAAATTATGAATAACAGCGAGCAGGGCAGGAGCATTGTCACTATTCGTGGTTCAATAATAGATTAATTATGAGTAATATACTGATAAAAAACATACTTATTCTACCTATGTCTCAGGCAGAAGATAGCCCAAGATATTTCGAGGGTTCGATAGGCGTTAGCGGCTCTAAGATAGAGTTTGTATCTGCTGATGCTACTTTGGTTCAGGCCTTTGAGCGCAAGTACTCAAGTGAAGGTCTTACCATCATAGACGGTAAGGGCAAGCTTGCCATGCCGGGGCTTGTGAACACCCACAATCATGTGGCCATGACCATCATGCGTAGCTATGCCGACGACATGGTGCTTAACGAATGGTTAGAGAAAAAGATATTCCCCTTTGAGGATATGTTGACCAGAGACGACATCTTTCAGGGTGCACGCTTTGGTATGGCCGAGATGCTGCTTGGAGGCACAACAGCATTTGTAGATATGTACTGGAACAATGACGCCTTGGCTGATGCTGCACTGGAGACAGGCATGCGTGCGGTTGCAGGCTGCTCGCTGGTTGATGCTAGCGTAGCTAAGTTCGAGCGCGAGATAGAGATGATGGTCTCTAAATATAGAGGCGTCAGCGACACCTTGAGCATCTACGCGGCCCCTCATGCGCCATATACATGTGGCCCAGATGCTATTAAACGTGTGGTTGCTATCTGTGATAAATATTCTCTTGGTGTACATACTCATATCAACGAGACTCAGTGGGAGCTAGATGTCATCAAGAAAAACTATGGCGTAGATCCTGTTAGCTATTATGATAACTTGGGTCTTTTTGATAGACCAACCATAGCTGCACACGCTGTTTATGTGGACGATAGAGATATAGAACTTTTTGTGCGCAAAGGTATTAATATAGCCCACAACCCTCAGAGCAATATGAAGATGTCGGCAGGCATAGCTCCTGTGGCTAAGATGCTTGATGCAGGAGTCAATGTGGCACTTGGTACTGACGGTACTTGCTCAAACAACGACCTTGATATGTGGGACGAGATGCGCACAGCAGCCTTCCTTCAGAAGGTCAGCACGGGTGACCCTTGCGCGATGAATGCCTACCAGACCTTGGAGATGGCCACCGTGCGTGGTGCTAGAGCCATAGGGCGTGGAGATGACTTGGGTCGCTTGGAGGTTGGTTTTCAGGCCGACATAGTCCTTGTTGATATAGAGAAGCCTCATTACTATCCTCGCAATGATATGGCCTCGCTACTGGTTTATTGTGGCAAGGCAAGTGACGTTGATACGGTTCTTGTTGCGGGCGAAGTTGTGGTTCGTGGAGGTGAGCTCAGCTCGGGCGATGTTATGGACTATGCTAGCGGAGTGGATGATATAGCCAGCAGAATCAAAAAGCAGCTAGCATAACGGTATGTGGTTATTACTAGGTGTATGCTCATCCTTCTTGCTTGGCTTCTGGGAGATAGCTAAGAAGATTGCACTGAAAGGCAACAACGCGATGTTGGTGCTGTTTTGGGTCGCATTCTTTGGCGCGGTGCTCTTTATGCCGCTTATAGTGCTGTCGAAGTTGTGTCCCGAGTTGCTGCCAAAAGCTTTGTATGTTGCAGATGGCACTTTTAACCAGCACCTTATGGTTATGCTTAAGAGCACTATTGTGGGCACCTCGTGGATATGGGGATATTACAGCCTTAAGCATTTGCCGCTGACCATCACAGGGCCTATCAAGGCTGCACGTCCAGCCATGGTGCTCATGGGGGCGATAGTAATCTTTGGTGAGAGACTGAACGTATATCAGTGGCTAGGAGTGTTTGTAGCCATGACAGCCATATTTTTGCTTAGCCTTACGGGTAAGCGCGAGGGCATAGTATTCAAAAACAATAAGTGGGTGTTCTACTGTGTGCTATCGACAGCCATGGGAGGTGTCAGCGCACTATACGACAAGTATCTTTTGGGTATCTATGAGCCTATGTTTGTGCAGAGCTGGTACACGGTCTACGCCTTTGTGATAATGGGAGTGATACTCGTTGTGTCGAGGGTGCTAGGCAAGCAGGACAAAGAGCCTTTCGTTTGGCGCAATGCCATTGTTGCTATTGCTGTGCTTATAGCGGTGGCTGACGCTCTCTACTTCTATGCTCTGTCAGATAAAGATTCAATGATTTCGATAGTGTCGCTTATACGTCGAGGTAGTGTTATCGTTTCCTTTATCTATGGAGCCATAATGTTGAGGGAGAAAAACGTCCCTCGCAAGGTTGTTGCTCTGGTGCTTATGTTCGTGGGACTGTTGTTTTTGGCCTTGGGAAGTGTCTGATTCTTATAAATGATTGCAGGGTATTAAATTTAGGTTGAAAAAAGTTGTTTGTATAACGATAAAAAATTACCTTTGAGAGTTATTAATAAAGGAATAGTATTATGACACGAGTAATCAGTTACAAAAGAAAAAAGACTTCTTTTAGAGCCATGAACCTGAATCGCAGCTTTATAGGCAGCGATTGGGCTGGAGGTGTTGTGTTGCTATTGTTCACCGTTATTGCAATGTTACTAGCCAATATCGATGCTACAAAGCATATTTATGAGCATGTGTTGCACTCTCACTTTGAGATAGGATTCAGTGATTTTAAGCTGAGCTTTCCTGTTGAGAAGTGGATAAACGACGCATTGATGGTGCTCTTCTTCTTCTATGTGGGGTTAGAGATTAAGCGCGAGGTTATCGCGGGTCACCTCTCGTCATTCAAAAAAGCATCACTGCCCGTTATGGCAGCCGTTGGAGGTATGTTTGCCCCAGCGTTGATATATGCTTTCTTTAACTTCTCGTCACCAGAGTATAGCAGCGGTTGGGGTATCCCGACAGCTACCGATATAGCCTTTGCAATAGGAATACTGTCCTTGTTGGGTAATAGAGTGCCCGACTCATTGAAGATTTTCCTTATGGCACTAGCCGTGGCCGATGACTTGGGTGCCATCATAGTTATTGCGGTGTTCTATTCTTCGGGCATCAACTTTATCCTGCTTGGTGTTGCCGCAGTGATACTATTTATAATGTATGAGTTCAACAGGAACAACATATATAACCTTTGGTTCTATCTTATCCCAGGCTTGGTCGTGTGGGTGCTGTTTATGTACTCTGGTATACACGCAACAATCGCTGGTGTTATCATAGCTATGATTATTCCTGCTAGTCCACGTTATGGCAAAAAATACTTCTTGTATAAGACAAAATATTATTTAGAAGAATTTAAGTTCTATGATCATGAGGAGCTGCCTGTTTTGGCTAACGAAAAGCAATATGAGACTATCAATAAGATTAATGAGATTGCAGACCATGCAGCAAGCCCATCTCAGGCCATAGAGGCGCACTTGGCCCCTTTCGTTACCTTCTTCATTATGCCAGTCTTCGCCTTGGCTAATGCAGGTGTTGAGATAGGATCTATGAGTGAGTTGCAGATATTCAGCCACCCTCAGAGTCTTGGCATATTCTTTGGTTTGCTTTTGGGTAAACCTTTGGGCATCTTCTTTATGTATTGGATTATGGTTAAGCTGAAAGTTGGAACCATGCCTAGCGATGCCACTTGGAACAGTGTGTTTGGTGTGGCTTGCTTTGGAGGTATAGGATTTACTATGTCCATCTTTATCGACGGATTGGCATTTAGCGATCCAGAGATTATCGCCTCAGGCAAGATAGCTATTTTGATGGGCTCGTTTGCAGCAGCCATCCTCGGATACACATATATGAGACTTTTGTCTAAGCGCAAGATTAAGGCTTAGATACCAGTATATACAAACTCAATAAACAATAAAAACGATGAGAAAGATTATTATCTTTTCTGCTGTTGTTGCAGCAATTTTTAGTTCATGTGGAAACAACTCTGTTTCTCTAAAGAATCAACAAGATTCAGTAGCGTATGCCATTGGCGTATATTATGGAGCTATGGCATATAGTGTGGATAGCACTATGGATGTGAAAACAGCTGCGGCAGGATTTGCTGCTGCCATGAGTAGAAAGGCCGATATGAAGGCTGAGGATGCTCTGAAATATGTGAACAACTATCTTATGATAGAGAAACCAAGGATAGAGCTTAGAGCTAGCAAAGAGTATCTAAAACAAATGGAGGCTAATCCTAAGGTTAAGAAAACCGAGTCAGGTCTTTTGTACGAGATTATTGAGACGGGAGATTTGAACAATAAAGCGGTCGTTGATACCGACAAAGCAAGAGTTATCTATGAGGGATCGTTGCGTAATGGTCATGTTTTTGACTCAGCTAAACAACGTGGCGATACGGCTACATTCCCATTGAATGGCGTAATCAAAGGTTGGACCGAGGGTCTAAAACTTATAGGCAAGGGCGGTAAGATTATTCTTTACATCCCTTCTGAGCTTGCTTATGGCAACACAGGAACCAGAGACGGTAGCATAGGTCCATGCCAAGCTCTTAGATTTGAGGTTGAGTTGGTAGATATTTTGCCAGACGAGAAAGCTAGAGAGGAAGCTGCAAAGGCAGAGAAATAAGCTCTACACAATATATAAAATTAAAGGCTCGCCACTTTGGCGAGCCTTTTTTGTGCTTTGTTACCTTTATAATTATAGGTGATAAGTTATTCTTTTGCTGTTTTTAGAGTTGCATTACACATCTTGTATAGAAGTCTTGCTCCTACGTTGGCGTCCCACTCGTTGTCTTTGCTTGGGCTTACCTCGTTCAGATCGAACCCTATTATTGTTTTGCCGCTCCCTGCTAGCTTCTGTATAAGGTAGGTTGCTTGCGAGTAGCTCAAACCTCCAGGTACGGGTGTGCCTGTGCTTGGGCAGTTGTCAGGCGTGAGTCCGTCTATGTCAAAGCTTATATATACATTCTCGGGCAGAGCGTCTATTATCTTGCTAGCGATGCTGTCCCAACTCTGACCGCAGAACATAGCCTCTTGTATGCTCATGTCGTTGAACATGCTAACGCGGCTGTCGGTGCTACATATCATAGCCTCTTGGTCGCAGTAGTCGCGTATACCCACATTAACCAGATTTGAAACATTATCTATATCTTTAAGCACATTGTACATTATCGAGGCATGCGAGTAGGTAAAGCCCTCGTAGGCTTCTCTCAGGTCGGCATGGGCATCTATATGCAGTATTCCAAAAGACGAGTATTTCTCAGATATGGCCTTAATCGCGCCATAGGGTGTGCTGTGGTCGCCACCCACTAGGCCCACTAGGCGGCCGCTGTCGAGGTGCTTCTTGACCTGAAGGTAAACCTTTTGGTTGATTTGCTCAGAGGCGTTGTTTACTTTTTTGAGCCTGCGCTGTGCATAGTCGTCTTGCTCGCTACCGCCAGATTGCAAGTGAGATATAACCTTTATGGCTTCTTCTCTCATCTGCTTATTCGTTCTTACTATCGAGTAGTCTATATCGTCTGTGGCTATGCCCTGCTGCCATGCATCTGGGTAGAAAGCATCGTAGAGGTCAACCTGAAGCGAGGCCTCGATAATTGCATCTGGGGCCTTGGATGTTCCGCCTCCATAGGATGTTGTTACGTCCCACGGCACAGAAACAAGAACCAGCTTGCTCTGCTCTACGGTATAAGGCATGCCGAAGTAGCTGCCATTGTCTATCCCAACACCATTGGGGTCAAATGTTTGGTCGTTCATTTTGCGGTTATAAAATATAAGTTCTATCACAAAGGTATGTAATATTAACATAAATATGCAAGGCTACCATATAATTATTTGTACCTTTGTGCTAATAGTTTTACACAGAGTATGAAATTTGTTATTGATAAAAACATACCTTTCCTTGATGGGGTCTTCGAGCCTTATGGCCATGTGGTGTACCTTGCAGGAGGGGATATAGATTCTCAAAGCGTGGCTGATGCCAATGTTCTTGTTGTGCGCACCAGAACCAAATGCGACGAACACCTACTCGGAGGCAGTAAGGTCGAGATGGTGGCCACGGCAACCATAGGTTATGACCATATAGATGTGGATTACCTTGCCTCTAGAGGTATAGCCTTTGCTACGGCGGCGGGCTGCAATGCTGGTGGTGTGCTTAACTATGTGGCTACGGCACTCGTGTGGCTGTGCGAGAATTGTAAGAAGATAGAGCCTTCGCAGACGACGCTGGGTGTTATAGGTGTAGGCAATGTCGGCAGACTTATAGCATGGCTTGGCGAGAAGTGTGGCTTTAAGGTTCTGTGCTGTGACCCACCACGTCAACGTAAAGAGGGTGGGAACTTTGTTTCTTTAGAGATCTTGTTGTCTGAGTCTGATGTGGTTACGTGTCATGTTCCGCTGGTTTCTAGTGGCGAGGATAAGACCCTAGGCATGGCTTCACGCGAGTTCTTTGCTGCAATGCGTTCTGGGGCCGTGTTTATCAATAGCTCGCGCGGCGAGGTGGTTGTAGATGCTGCTTTGTGCGATGCTCTGGATAGTGGACATCTCAGTGCCGCTGTTATAGATACATGGAATGGTGAGCCACAGATATGTAAAGAGCTGCTGTCTAAGGCTACTCTAGCTACACCACATATCGCAGGCTACTCTCTGCAAGGTAAGGCCAACGGTTCGGCCATGGTCGTCAAGGCTGTTAGCGAAAAGTTCGGCTTGCCACTCGATGGGTGGTATGCTCAGGGTGTCTGTCCGTGCCAGAGAGACCAGAGTCTTTCGTGGGACAAACTTAAGAATAACGCTCTATCCAACTTCGACATTAAGGCTCAAAGTGATAGCTTGAAGGCCTCTTTAGAGAGTTTTGAGTCGATGAGAAATAACTATAACTATCGACAAGAAATTTATTAACATTGCTAATTGGCAAATAATTGATATATTTGTGCACAATTTTATTGATAGATAATGTATAACAAGATAATACGTCCGTTGCTGTTTATGGTTTCGCCAGAGACCATACACCATATTATGATTGGTCTGTTCAAGGTTTTGGCATGTATCCCTGGTATGAAATGGGTGGTGCGCAAACTTTATGCTTACCGAGCACCAGAGCTTAAGAGAGAGGTCTTTGGCCTTAGCTTCCCTAATCCCGTAGGTCTCGCTGCTGGTTTTGATAAGAATGGGCAGGTTAGTGGCATGCTCTCATCTTTGGGCTTTGGCTTTGTTGAGGTGGGCACGGTGACTCCTCGCGCTCAGGCAGGCAACCCACGTCCACGATTGTTTAGACTTATCAAGGACAGAGCCTTGATTAACCGCATGGGCTTTAATAATGCTGGTGTCGATGCCATGCTCAGCAATCTACGTCATAGAAGTCATAAGAATATCATAGGTGGTAACCTAGGCAAGAACACCACTACCGATAATGATAACGCTCCTGTGGATTACCTAAGGTCTTTCCGCGTTCTTTACGAGTATGTAGATTACTTTGTTATCAATGTCAGCTGCCCTAATGTAGCTTCTTTGACCTGCTTGCAAGATAAAGACAACCTGCAAGTTATACTTAAAGGGCTGCTGGAGTTCCGTCGCGGACAAAATCATTACCGACCAATCCTTCTTAAAATATCTCCCGATCTGACAGACGAGCAGTTGGATTCTGTAATCGAAGCCATCATAGAATATAGAATAGATGGCGTTGTTGCAACCAATACTACTGTTTCGCGCGAGGGTCTTACTACCCCTGAGCAGGAGGTTGCAGCAATAGGCAAAGGCGGTCTTAGTGGCGGCCCACTTACTCAGAAGGCTATACGCACAGTTAAGTATATACACGATAAGACTGGCGGTAGCTTCCCTATTATTGGTGTTGGAGGTATCATGAGTGAGGATGAGGCACTGGCCATGCTAGATGCTGGAGCTTCGCTGATTCAGATTTATACAGGCTTTATCTATAATGGCCCTTCGTTCGTGCGCCGTATATGCAAACGCATAGTAGAGCGCGAGAGAGCAGCGCAGGCAAACCCTGTTGAGGATAAAAATCTTTAGAGCATGTTAGCAGAAATTATTACCGTCGGCGATGAGATTCTTATAGGTCAAATTGTTGACACTAACTCGGCGTGGTTGTCATCGACCTTGAATGCCATAGGCATAAACGTCTTTCAGATTACATCTATATCAGACAAAAAGGAGCATATAGAAAAGGCTGTTAATGAGGCCCTTTCGCGTGTGGATATTGTTCTTATGACAGGAGGTCTGGGGCCTACCAAGGACGATATAACCAAGAAGACTCTAGCCGAGATGTTCGGCATGACCATGGTTCGTAATACTCAGGTTTATAGCCAGATAGAACAGCTTATGCTCTCTCGTGGAGTTGAGTTTAATGATTCTAATAAGGCACAGGCCGATTTGCCTTCGGGCTGCAAAGTCATCGAAAATAGGAATGGCACAGCCGCAGGTATGTGGTTCGAGAAGCAGTCTAAAGTGTTGGTTTCTATGCCGGGAGTCCCTTTCGAGATGAAGTCTATGGTCGGTAGACAGCTGCTACCTATGCTCGAACAGCATTTTGAACTAAGGTCTGTGGTGCATAAAACCATCGTTACCTTTGGCGTTGCCGAGTCGGTGTTGTCAGAGAGGCTCGCTGAGTGGGAGCAGGCGTTGCCCGACTTCCTGCATTTGGCTTATTTGCCTAATCCGTCGGCCATGCGCTTACGCCTTTCGGCCTATGATGTGGATAGGGAGGTTGCCGAAAAGGAAATCGCTGCTCAGGTTGAGGCTCTAAAGCCGCTTCTTGGTGAGTCTTATGTAGGTATGGGAGATGCTACTTTGAGTAGTGCCGTAGCCTCTGAGCTAGCACTTCAAGGGCAGAGCCTTGCTGTTGCCGAATCATGTACAGGTGGCTACTTGGCCTCGCGCTTTACCTCTATGAGTGGCGCATCAGCCTATTTCAAGGGCGGTGTAGTGGCCTACTCAAACGATATTAAGAGCAGCGTGCTGGGTGTCAGTGCCGAAGATATAGAGCGTTATGGTGCTGTCAGTGAGCAGGTGGCCTTGCAGATGGCTGATGGTGTACGCAAGTTGTGTGGTGCGAGCTACGCGCTGGCAACAACGGGCATTGCTGGTCCCGAGGGCGGAACAGCTGAAAAACCCGTGGGTACGGTGTGGATAGCACTCTCTAGTGCGGAGGGCACAGTGGCTCGCAGAGTGCTGTTTGGAGCTTTGCGTCAACCTAATATCGAGCGTTCGGCCTCAGAGGCAATCAATATGCTGCGCCTCGAACTTGGACGCCGTAACTAAAAGATTTGCAAAAAAATAGGCAAAGATTTTTTTATTCCAAAAAAAATATGTTTCTTTGTGCTCCCTTGTGGGATTTAACTAAAATTGTAAGACAATGAGAATTTGTGAAATCACAGGCAAAGTTGCTATGGGTGGAAACAACGTATCTCACTCTAACAAAAAAACTAAACGTCGCTTCAATCCAAACTTGAAGACTAAACGTTTTTGGCTAGAGGAAGAGAACCGTTGGGTGACACTAAAGGTTTCTGCGCACGGAATGAAAACTATTAACAAAATTGGTTTGGCTGAGGCAATCAAGAACTCACCTGCCGCTAAAAAAGTTTATTAAGGAGGCACTAAATGGCAAAAAAAGGTAACAGAGTTCAGGTTATTCTTGAGTGCACAGAGCACAGAGAAAGCGGACTTCCAGGTATGTCTCGCTACATTACCACAAAAAACAAAAAAAACACTCCAGACAGAATGGAACGTAAAAAATACAATCCAGTTCTTAAGAGAGTAACAGTTCACCGCGAAATTAAATAGTTTTTCGAAATGGCAAAGAAAGTAGTTGCAACGTTGAAAACTGCGGGAGGCAAGGCCTTCACAAAGTGTATTAAGATGGTAAAGTCTGAGAAGACTGGTGCTTATGTTTTTAAAGAAGGCATCATACCAAATGAAGAAATTAAAGACTTTTTTGCGAAAAAGTAATAAGATTCTTAAAATCTTAATACAAAAAGCTCCTTTTATTGAGGGGCTTTTTGTATTTTTGGGCATTGAATAAAAATTAAAGCTCTATGGCACTATTCTCGCTATTCAAAAAAGAGGACAAAAATAAATCCTCAGAACAAGAAAATATCAACTCATCGACACCTGAAGCCAGTGTGGCAGATTCTGCGAATCAAGCACCAAGCTCTTCGGAGGATGACCTTACGCGCGGTATGGAACGTACCCGCCACGGTGTGTTTGGCAAGTTGTCTCGCCTTGTGGCTGGACGCTCTAAGGTGGATGCCGATTTTCTTGACGATTTGGAAGAGGTGCTAGTTACGAGCGATGTGGGTGTTGAGACCACAATAAAAATCATTAACCGCATAGAGGCTCGTGTGGCCAGAGATAAATATCTTGGCACCAAGGAGCTGAACTCTATGTTGAGAGAGGAAATCGCTGATCTGCTTAGCGAGGCCGACTCTGCAAAACAAATAGTGCAACCAAAGGCAGGTGTGCCTCATGTGATTATGGTTGTGGGTGTCAACGGTGTTGGCAAAACTACTACCATAGGTAAGATTGCCGCTAAGTATGCCCGTGAAGGCAAAAAGGTATATATAGGTGCTGCGGATACCTTCCGTGCTGCGGCCATAGACCAGATTGCTGTGTGGGCCGATAGGGCAGGTGCAACATTGGTGCGTCAGGATATGGGTTCGGATCCAGCGTCTGTGGCTTTCGACACCTTGAAATCTGCTGTTGCGGGTGGTGCCGATATTGTGCTTATTGATACGGCAGGTCGCCTACACAATAAAGTGGGACTTATGAACGAGCTTACCAAGATTCGCTCGGTTATGTCTAAGGTCATTGACGATGCACCTCATGATGTGATGCTTGTTTTGGATGGTTCTACGGGTCAGAACGCCTTTGAGCAGGCAGAGCACTTTACTCAGGCTACGGCCGTAACTTCGCTTGCTGTGACCAAACTTGACGGCACGGCCAAAGGTGGCGTGGTTATAGGTATCAGCGACAGGTTTAAGATTCCTGTAAGGTACATTGGAGTTGGAGAGTCTGTGGACCAGCTTCTAATTTTTAATAGCCGCGATTTTGTAAATTCGCTATTCCAATAAATTTTTAGAATCAGTGTAGGTACAAAAAAACCGCTACATCTTTTGGGACGTAGCGGCAACAAACCAACCTAATTTTCTAAATAATTTAAATCTTTACAATTACTAGACTTTGCTTATATAACGTCAGTATATTGTACATTATTGTGTTAATATTCAGTATTTTGGCGTTTTTTACTAAAAATAATGAATTAAAATCAGGTTTTTACTATATCTGATACTCAACTTCCTTGAAATAATATCGTCTAGTTACGAGGGAGTCGTCCTCCATTACAATCTGACCATCATCTTCTACATCTATGATACGAGCCTTGAAAGGCCCTTCTTTAGGGTCGTTAAAGCTGTGCCAGCTGTCGTAGCGATACAGATTCTCTAGGTAAGCCTGTGATATTTCTTCTAGTTCTCCGTTCTTGAGTAGCTGAATATATCTCTTGATAGAAAGGCTTAGATTCTCTAGAATCTCTATACGGTCGAGTAGTCTGCCACAACAAATCTTTAGCGAAGTAGGGTTGGGCAGAGAAGGGTCAAATTTAGACTGGTTTACATTCAGTCCTATGCCCACAACAGATTTTGATACCTCGTCGGCACAAATATCGTTTTCTATAAGTATTCCACACACCTTTTTGTCGTCTATGTAGATGTCGTTGGGCCATTTGATTTTCACATTAGCCGCTGGTGCTATGTCCTTTATTGTTGAAACTATGCCCAGAGCCACGCACTTAGATATGAAGTAGCTTTGTTTTGTCTTTATATCCTCGGCTATGACAAGGGAAAACGTCAGGTTGAGTTTGCTGTCGCTGCTCCAGCTGTTGCCACCGCTACCTCGGCCTTTGCTCTGGTTATCGGCAATGACCATGTCGAAGCTTTGGTATCCGCCCTGCGAGGCTATATCGTTTGTAGAAGTTGTTTGCTCTAGGTATAATATATATATGCCTAGTTCTCGTGCTAAATCTGCTATTTTGTTATTCATTGCTTTTTACTACTTGAATTTCTAGATCTAAGGCTTTGGCTACGTCCCTGCTTATGCGGAATATTGCATCTGCCAGTCCCTCGGATTTACCTATTATATCTGTGAATATTGCCCATGATAGGAAGTCGATTTCCACTCCCTCATCGCTATGGTGAGGCATCTCCTTAAGTTCTGTACGTTTCTGGTTTATTATTTCTTCTATCTTTAGAGCCTCCTCAATGTCGAACTTCTTGTGGTTTGACAGTAGGGCTTTTAAGTTATTATTCATTACCACTATGGCCGAGTCTATAAGCTCGAACATAAGCAGCACATTTGTGCGTAGCTCGGGAGTGAACCAAGCCCCTTTGTCCTTGCGGCGTTTGACTATCTTGGCCACGCTGTAAATGGCGTCTGACATGACCTCGATGTCTGAGGCAAGCTTGGTCAAACGTCGTATCTGTTCCTTGGCCTCGTTACCTATATCTCCTTTCATGGCATTGGCAAGAAAGGTATTGAAGTCTTTTTCGCCCTCATTTGTGCTACGTTCTTGACGCTCTATCTCCTCGAACAGAGCATAGAAACGCTCTTGGTTGCTCTCCTTGAACATCTCAGACACCTTGCTAAACATGCTCGATGTTTGGCTGGCATATTTGCGGATGGATTGCTGTGCCTGAACAATAGATATGGCTCCTGTTGCAAACATTCCAGAGTCCATGTATTGAAGCTGATATTTGTCGTTCTTCTTTGCTTTGATGATTTTAGACAGTATGTCGGCTATATTTCTGGTGAAACCTATAAGCAGGAAAGTATTGCCAAGATTGAGCATAGTATGGAACATGGCCAAGGCAAATGGAGTGCAGAAGAAAAACTTCTTAGGCGAGCAACCACCCAGCGACACCATCATGTCTGAGACCAACTCGGTGAACGGCCCGATGAAGATGGTTACTATTACTGCACCAAATAGGTTGAACATAAGGTGGAATAGGGCGGTGCGGCGAGCGTTGATGTTTGTTCTTGATGCAACGATGTTGGACACTATTGTGGTTCCTATATTTTCGCCAACAATCATGGCTGCTCCAAGCTCAAAAGGCATCATGCCATGGTTGCACATGACGATGGTCAGCACCACGGCTGCAGTAGACGACTGAGTTATTGTGGCTAACAATATGCCGAGGCCCAGATAAATCAAGACCGAGCTGAAGCCCATATTGTTGATACACGCAAAGAAGTCTGTGACCCACGTGTAGTTGTTCAAAACAACGATAGAGTCTTTCATAAAACCTACTGCCACAAACAGTAGCGCGAAGCCAATTATGTTGTTGCCCCACGCGCGACTATTGCTCGACTTGTTGAGTAGCAGAGGGAATCCAAATCCGATAAGAGGAATGGCTATAACGCCCAGATTAAGGTTGAAACCCAGAAGTGCGATAATCCATGCGGTAGTGGTAGTTCCTATGTTAGCTCCCATAATCATCCCCAGAGACTGTATCAGCGTTATAAGGTTGGCATTTACAAAGCTTACGACCATGACCGTTGTTGCGCTCGACGACTGTATGATGGATGTGGCCATCATACCTACGCCAACCTGCTCTAGTGGCGAGTTGGACATAGTGCGCAAGGCTTTGCGCATACGGCTGCCTGCAATTTTTTGTAATGCCTCGCTCATAATCTTCATTCCATAGAGGAATAAGCCGATAGAGCCGACAAGGGTGAGAATCTGTAACATAAGTTATATAATAATTTTATTTACCTAAGATTCGATAGTCGATGACTATTGAACCACGCATATTTAGCATTTTATACTCGAAGCACTTGCTGTCGGCACGGAATACATCTTGTAGTCCCATGGCGAAGCGAGCACCAACATTTATTCTCTCAAAGATATTTCTGTGATAAGCAACAACAAAGCCATAGTCTGAGTCCTCTAGATAGCTATCAAAAATCTGAGGATCCAACTCTCCGGGTGACACTATATCGGCACCTTCCCAGTCGGGGGTGTCCGAAGTGCCAGCTTTGACGCCTGCCGAAAGACCTTTTTGTGGGCTAGCCATAAACGTCGCGTCCACATATTGTGCATAGAAAGCTCCAAGCATAATCGTGTTGGGACGATTGTGGCGACCAAAAGAATATCCAACCATAATGGGCAGTTCGAACATCTTGAAGCTCATATTCAGTTCGGTTGTACCCTTGAAATATATCGTGTTCAAAGATATAGGGTCTTTGTACTTTTGGTTGTCGACACGTGCTGTGGCATCTATGCCATATCTTTTGTAGGTCAGCTCTGCACGTAGCGACCAGCAAGAGTTGAAGTATTGCTGGTAGAAGATACCCACGGCAGGGTCTACATTGACCTTAGCGTTGATAAAGTCGTCCTCGCCAATACCATCACTTATAGGCCATGGCACTGCGCCACCTAGGTCTATGCCTGTAAGTAGTCCTAGGGCATAGTGAGGCATGTAGCTTGGTTTGACATATATGGGTGTGTAGACCAGCTCATTGTCGTCAGACACCTCGATATAAGAAGATTTATCGGTTCTAATCTCTGCGCCCACAGAGATTTTGGCTATGCCCATAAGGCATAGTAGCATAACTAAGTTTATTCTAGTCTTCATACAAAATCTCTATATTATCAACCTTTAGGGTTGAGCCGTTTTCACCTATAAATTGATCTCCCTTAGACCCTGACGAGAACACTATGCTAAGATGTGTAAACTCGATATTGTCGTCATAATCCAAGTCAAGAGTAATACGCACCCACTCGTCGTCTGGAACATACTCCACTCCAGTCTCTGCCAGATTGCCAAAGACGATTTTCTTAGATGCCACACTTACTGCGGTGTTATCATCGTGATAGTCTCCGTTGCTGTCGGCACCGTGATATATAAATTCTTTGCCCGAGCTTTTGTCAAAGTAAACAAGGTCTATGATTGCCGAGCCAGTATCCGAGCCAGCACCTCCACCAGCGTGGTAGGCAATGTCTACGGACAGGCCAATAATCTTAGCCGATGCTGCGAACTCAGTACCGAAGAAGGTTAGACTTGTTGGGTCGTTCATGCCGCTGATAACATTGTCTATATCGAACCAGCCATTAAAGAGACTACCTGCTGCAATCTTACCTATGGCAGATTCTGTGGTCATCATAGCTGCATAGTCGCCTACTGCTCCGCTGCTGCCCGTGGTGCGTGATGTGCCCTTGACAGTTCCGTTGTTTGCACTAGTCCAATATACGGCGGTCTGAGTATCAGTCCATGAATTCAGGTCGCTATTGGCGAACTGAGGCTTAGAGAGTATACTTATCTGCCACTCGCGCTGCTCGCCACTCTCAGAGGTCACCGTAACATATTTTATGTCTTTGTAGCTCTCAAAGCTCATCGAACCTCGAAGATCCATCGAAGAACTAGCCTTAAGCGATAGGGTCATTTCATATCCCAGCGTTATTGGGAACATAGAAGCCTCGACATCTGACAGATAGATAAGAACCTCGCCTTGGTCGGTATCGACTTCTGTTTTGTCAACCACTATGCTCGACGAAGACTTGCTGGTTATGCTCATGCCTGCAATATTAGCCGATGTTTCGCGCTCTGGAGCCTCAAGCTGTACGGTCCATGTAGATGTGGTGCCGTCTTCTGCCGTTACGGTAATGGTGTTTGTGGAGTATTCGTCATCAAAGACCATTGTCGAAGCATCAGAGCTAGCCATAGGAGAAACTGTGACAGACGGTGTGACACTCAAAGGGTAGCCCGATTGGTCGTCGAACAAATGAAGGGTCACGGTTTTAGTGGTCTCGTCTATTGATACAGGGGTCGTAGGGTCGAACACCACATAGTTAGGACTGTAACTGTCTATGGTTAGCGATAGTAGTTCACAATAGCTAACTGGCACATAGCTGCGTGTATCTTTTATATATATGCTCCATGTTTTTACGGTTCCATCTTCGGCGGTCACGGTTACTGTTTTCACGCCTGTATAAGATTCGTCTCCCGTACCCCAGTAGGTGTCGCTGTCTATCACGTATGTGGCACCCTCAGATACTGTTATTGTTGGTGTTATGCTTACATACCAATTCTCTTTTACAAGTAAGCCAACGACATAGGTGTCCACGCTGTTATAGTCTGTCATGGCAAGGTATATCTCGCCATTATCAGAGAAGATCTGTGTAGCCGAATTATCGAGAGTTGCGCAATATATCCATTTGGTGAACCAAAAATACGAAAAGCAACTGTAAGTATAGTCGATGGCTGTTATCTCGGCCTTGCTGCTAAGCACAGTCTCTAGCGAGATGGTAAATTCTCGGGCAGCATAGTTCTTGGTGTCTATGGTGTAGAACGATTTGGTGTCGTCTATGCTTTCAAATACCATTGTCGTGTCATCCGTAAAGCCTATGTATCGCGCATCGTACTCGTGTTCTGAGCTGATGTTTATGCTTAGCGGGAACTCTATTTCGCCACTCGATGGGCGTACTAGTCCTATTGTTATCTTGTCGTC
>JAWXTS010000013.1:0-29519 GCA_044433305.1 Rikenellaceae bacterium
GTTGGACCTGCATTGGGTTCTAAAGGAGTCAACATTATGGACTTCTGCAAACAGTTCAATGCACGTACTCAGGATAAGGCGGGTAAGGTGTTGCCTGTCATTATTACCGTATATAGCGACAAGTCTTTTGATTTTATTATCAAACAGCCACCAGTTGCAGTACAGTTGAAAGAAGCGGCAAAATTGAAATCAGGATCAGCAGAGCCAAACCGTAAAAAAGTTGGTGAAGTATCTTGGGAGCAAGTCCAAGCAATCGCTACGGACAAAATGAGCGACATGAACTGTTTTACAATCGCATCAGCGATGCAAATGGTAGCCGGAACGGCTCGCAGTATGGGTATCAATGTAGTTGGGGAATTTCCTAATGCGTAATTAAATTACTGAACAAATGAGTAAGCTGACCAAGAATAAAAAGGCGGTTCTTGCCAAATTGGAGCCAAACAAATTGTACAAAATCGAAGAAGCAGCGACAGTTGCAAAGGAAGTATCCTTTACAAAATTTGATGCTTCAGTAGATATCGACGTACGTTTGGGTGTAGATCCACGTAAAGCGAATCAAATGGTTCGTGGCGTTGTGACACTACCACACGGCACAGGTAAGACCATCAGAGTATTGGTACTCTGCACTCCTGAGAAGGAGTCTGAGGCCCAAGAAGCCGGAGCAGACTTTGTTGGTTTGGACGAATATGTAGCAAAAATCAAAGCCGGTTGGACCGACGTTGATGTTATCATATGTACTCCAAACGTAATGGCAAAAGTAGGTGCTCTAGGACGTATCCTCGGTCCTCGCGGCCTAATGCCAAATCCAAAAACGGGTACCGTTACAATGGAAGTAGGCAAAGCCGTACAGGAGGTTAAAGCAGGTAAAATCGACTTCAAAGTTGACAAGTTCGGTATTATACACACGTCAATTGGAAAATCGTCGTTTACCGCCGAGCAAATCACGGATAACGCAAAGGAATTCATGCAAATGGTTAATAAGTTGAAACCAAGCGCAGCTAAAGGAAGCTACGTGAAAAGTATCTACTTATCTACTACCATGGGTCCCGGACTGCAAATAGACCCTAAATCGCTTGACACTAAAAACTAAAAAACGATGGACAGGGAACAGAAGAAGGTTGTTATCAATAGCTTAGCCGAGAAACTACAAGAGTTTCCTCACTATTATATCACTGACACGTCAACACTAAACGCTGAACAAACAGCGTCGTTGCGTAGAAAGTGCTATGAGCAAGAGGTAACGCTAATCGTAGCTAAAAACACACTATTTATTAAAGCTCTAGAGCAAGTAGACATGGCCGACCAGGACATCGTCTCTACTCTAAAAGGAACTACTGCTATTATGTTTACACATGTAGCAAAAGCTCCTGCGAAACTTATCAAAGAATTCCGCAAGGAAGGAAATGTTAAGCCATCACTTAAAGCCGCTTGGGCTGAGGGTTGCGCTTACGTTGGTGAGGAGTCACTAGAGTCTTTGGTAAACATAAAGAGCCGCGACGAGTTAATCGGCGACATCATTGGATTGTTGCAATCGCCAATGAAGAACGTAGTATCTGCTTTGCAAGGCGCAAGCGGACAAAAGATTGCAGGGCTAGTAAAAACTCTAGAAGAGAGAGCCCAATAATTAAAACACAAAACATTTTAAATTTATCATACAATGGCAGATATCAAAAAATTAGCTGAAGAGTTAGTAAACCTAACAGTTAAGGATGTAAATGAGCTTGCTCAGATTCTTAAAGACGAGTATGGCATTGAGCCAGCAGCAGCAGCAGTTGCAGTAGCAGCTCCAGCAGCAGGTGAGGCAGCAGCAGCAGAGAAAACTTCATTCGACGTTGTTCTTGTATCAGGTGGTTCAGCTAAACTACAGGTTATCAAAGTAGTTAAAGACCTAGCAGGTCTTGGACTTAAAGAAGCTAAAGATCTAGTTGACGGTGCTCCTAAAGCTATCAAAGAGGGCGTTTCTAAAGAAGAAGCAGAATCTATCAAAGCTAAGATTGAGGAAGCCGGTGGCGAAGTTGAGGTTAAGTAAGACCTCAAATACGTTCCAAAATAGGTGTAGAGTCTATCCCATAGACTCTATACCTTTTCTCGTTTATCTGTCCCCTTACATTTGAGGGGTCTAATTAACCTAATTCACGGATACGATGTCCTCACAACAAATAGATCAAAGAGTAAATTTTTCCGCAGTAAAACACAGGATGGCCTATCCTGATTTTCTGGAAATCCAGTTGAAGTCTTTTAAAGACTTTTTTCAGCTAGATACCACAGCAGAGAATCGTAAGAATGAAGGCTTATACAAGGTGTTCACGGAAAATTTTCCGATAACAGACACAAGAAATAACTTTGTGCTCGAGTTTATCGACTACTATATAGACCCGCCACGCTATACTATTGACGAGTGTCTAGAGCGCGGTTTGACTTATAGTGTTCCATTAAAAGCCAAACTTAAATTACACTGCACCGACCCAGAACATGAAGAATTCGACACGGTAATACAGGATGTGTACTTTGGTACAGTTCCTTATATGACCGAGCGAGGTACTTTTGTTATTAATGGAGCAGAGCGAGTTATCGTATCGCAGTTGCACCGTTCACCTGGTGTATTCTTCGGACAGAGCATGCACACAAATGGTACCAAACTGTATTCAGCACGTATCATACCATTTAAGGGCTCGTGGATAGAGTTTGCTACTGACATCAACAATGTCATGTACGCATATATCGACCGTAAGAAAAAATTGCCTGTAACAACATTGCTTCGTGCTATTTGCTTTGAGAGCGACCGCCAAATCCTTGAGATTTTTGACTTGGCCGAGGAAGTAAAAGTCAATCGTACCAACCTTAAGAAAGCTCTTGGTCAACGCCTTGTAGCCCGTGTATTAGAGAGTTGGGTCGAAGACTTTGTCGACGAGGCAACTGGAGAAGTAGTTTCTATCGAGCGTAATAAGATTATTATCGATCGTGAGACTGTTCTTGAAGAGCAACACATAGACCAAATTATCAATGCCGGTGCAAAAAGCATTCTTATACACAAAGAGAATCAAAACGGCTTTGATTATAGCATAGTTTACAATACCCTTCAAAAGGATACTTGTAACTCAGAAAAAGAGGCTGTCGCTTACATTTATAGACAACTGCGTAATTCAGAACCACCTGATGATGCAACTGCTCGCGATGTAATTGACAAGCTATTCTTCTCAGATAAAAGATATGACCTTGGTGATGTAGGTCGCTTCCGTATCAATAAGAAGCTTGGCCTAGAGATTCCTAAAGAGACTAAGACTCTTACTAAAGAGGATATCATTGCCATCATCAAATATCTTATCGCTCTGGTAAACTCAAAGACTGATGTCGATGATATTGACCACTTGAGCAACCGCCGCGTTAGAACTGTTGGTGAGCAGCTTGCAAACCAGTTCAGCGTAGGTTTCGTTAGAATGGCCCGTACTATTCGCGAGAGAATGAATGTTCGTGATAACGAGGTGTTTACGCCAATAGATTTGATTAATGCTAAGACTTTGTCTTCGGTTATTAACTCATTCTTTGGTACTAACCAGTTGTCACAGTTCATGGACCAAACCAACCCACTTGCTGAGTTGACGCACAAACGTCGTTTGTCAGCCTTGGGACCTGGTGGTCTTTCACGTGATAGAGCAGGTTTCGAGGTACGTGACGTTCACTATACTCACTACGGACGTTTGTGTCCTATCGAGACTCCTGAGGGTCCAAACATCGGACTTATTTCCTCACTTTGCGTATTTGCAAAAGTGAGTCCTATGGGTTTCATTGAAACGCCATACCGTAAAGTTGTAGACGGCAAGGTAGACCTTGACGATAATAATATAGTATATCTTAGTGCCGAGGAGGAAGAGGGTCTTGTAATCGCGCAAGCGAGCGAGGGCATCACAGAAAGTGGTGATTTCGTAGATCCAACCAAGATTAAAGCACGTTACGAGGGTGATTTCCCTGTGGTTTCGTCAGATAAGGTTGACCTTATGGACGTTGCTCCAAACCAAATCGCCTCTGTTGCTGCCAACTTGATTCCTTTCTTGGAGCATGATGATGCCAACCGTGCCTTGATGGGATCTAACATGATGCGTCAGGCCGTTCCTTTGGTAACATCTGAAGCCCCTATCGTTGGTACAGGTCTTGAGAAAGACATGATCAAAGATAGCCGTATTCAGATTACTGCCGAGGAAGATGGTGAGGTTGTATATGCTGATGCTACTCAGATTCAGATACGTTATAACCGTTCTGAGCAAGAGAGACTTATCAGCTTCGACCCAGAGATTACTACCCATGTACTACCACGCTATCGCAAGACCAATCAAAGCACATCAGTTACCTTGAAACCTATCGTTTCTCGTGGTGACAATGTTGTGAAAGGTCAAATCATTACCGAGGGTTATTCAACTCAAAAGGGAGAGTTAGCTTTGGGTCGTAACTTGAAAGTGGCATTCATGCCATGGCAAGGTTACAACTTTGAGGATGCGATAGTTATTTCTGAGCGCATGATGCGCGACGATGTATTTACATCAGTGCACGTTGATGAGTATATCATGGAGGTTCGCGATACCAAACGTGGTGTCGAGGAGCTAACATCAGATATTCCTAACGTTAGCGAGGATGCAACAAGAAACCTTGACGAGAACGGTATTATCCGCATTGGTGCTAATGTTGAGCCAGGCGATATCCTGATCGGTAAGATTACTCCTAAGGGAGAGTCTGACCCATCTCCAGAGGAGAAGTTGTTGCGTGCAATCTTCGGTGACAAAGCCGGTGATGTTAAAGACGCTTCATTAAAAGCACAGCCATCATTGTTTGGCGTTGTTATAGACAAGAAGCTATTTAGCCGTGCAAACAAAGAAGGTAAGAAAGGCAAACAAGCCGAGAAAGCACAGCTTGATAAGCTTGACGAGGTGTTCAACGTAAAAGTTGCAGACCTTAAAGTTCGCCTTCTTGACAAACTGCTTACAGTGCTTAGCGATAAGAGCTGTATAGGTGTAAATGACTACTTTGGAGTTGAAATCATAGCTAAGGGAACACAATTCACTCGCGAGATGCTTGAGAATATGGACTACCTAAATACTGCGGCTGACCGTTGGACAGGCGATGCTAAGACAGACAACATTGTAGAGCTTATAATAAATAATTATATCCACAATTATAAAGAGCTTGATTCACTACTTAAACGTGATAAGTACAATCTTACAAATGGAGATGAGCTTCCAGCAGGTATCATTCAGCTTGCTAAAGTTTATGTTGCTAAGAAACGTAAATTGCGTGTAGGAGACAAGATGGCGGGACGTCACGGTAACAAAGGTATTGTTGCTAAAGTTGTACGTGACGAGGACATGCCTTTCCTTGAAGATGGCTCAATAGTAGATATTGTACTTAACCCACTAGGTGTACCATCACGTATGAACCTTGGACAGATATATGAAACTGTACTTGGTTGGGCAGGCCGCGAGCTTGGATTGAAGTTCGCTACTCCTATCTTTGATGGTGCTACACTAGAGCAGATTAACGATTATACAGCCGAAGCCGGTGTATCACGCAGTGGACGTACGTTCTTGCATGATGGCGGTACAGGTGAGCGTTTTGACCAGCCAGCAACCGTAGGTGTTATCTACATGTTGAAACTGGGTCACATGGTTGACGACAAGATGCACGCCCGTTCAATCGGACCATACTCGCTTATTACGCAGCAGCCACTTGGCGGTAAAGCCCAGTTCGGAGGTCAGCGTTTTGGAGAGATGGAGGTTTGGGCTCTTGAGGCCTTTGGTGCAGCCAACATTCTTCAAGAGATACTTACTATCAAGTCAGATGACGTGATGGGACGTGCCAAAGCCTACGAGGCAATCGTTAAGGGAGATAATATGCCTACTCCAGGTATTCCAGAGTCGTTGAACGTGTTGTTGCACGAGCTACGCGGTTTGGGTATCAGTGTAAAGCTTAGTTAAGTATATAGTTAAACGTGAATAAAAAAGAGTTGAAAATATGTCATTAAAGAAAGACAATAAAGCGGCTGTGAGTTTCTCAAAAATCTCAGTCGGACTCGCTTCTCCAGAGGAGATACGTGATAATTCAAGTGGAGAGGTTCTTAAACCTGAAACGATTAACTATCGTACATACAAGCCAGAGCGCGACGGTCTATTCTGCGAGCGCATCTTTGGTCCTGTAAAGGACTATGAGTGCCACTGCGGAAAGTACAAACGCATACGTTACAAAGGTATCGTATGTGACCGATGCGGAGTAGAGGTTACTGAGAAGAAAGTACGCCGCGAGCGTATGGGACACATCTCATTGGTGGTTCCTGTGGCTCACATATGGTATTTCAAATCATTGCCATCTAAGATTGGTTATGTTTTGGGTATTCCTTCAAAGAAACTTGAGGCCATCGTATATTACGAGCGTTATGTAGTTATACAAGCAGGTGCAGCAGCTTCACTAGAAGAGGGTTGCAAAGAACTTGACCTACTATCTGAGAAAGAGTATTTCGATATTCTAGATCAGCTACCAAATAATAGCCAGCTAGAGAATAGCGATCCAAACAAATTCATAGCACAGATGGGAGCCGAGGCTCTGGACACTATGCTTCAGAAAGTTGACTTGGATGAGCTTTCATACTCGCTGCGCCACAAAGCAAGCACAGAGACATCTCAACAACGTAAGACTGAGGCCCTTAAACGCCTTAACGTAGTGGAGATGTTCCGTGACTCACGCGAAATCAACAAGCCTGAGTGGATGATAATGAAGGTTATCCCTGTTATCCCACCAGAACTACGTCCACTAGTTCCACTAGATGGAGGTCGTTTTGCAACTTCAGACTTGAATGATTTGTACCGTCGCGTTATCATACGTAACAACCGTCTAAAGAGACTTATCGAAATTAAGGCTCCAGATGTAATCTTGCGTAATGAGAAACGTATGCTTCAAGAGGCTGTGGATTCACTTTTCGACAACTCTCGTAAGAGCAATGCCGTTAAGACTGAGTCTAACAGACCACTTAAATCACTTTCAGATAGCTTGAAAGGAAAACAAGGACGTTTCCGTCAGAACCTTCTAGGTAAACGTGTTGACTACTCGGCACGTTCGGTAATCGTCGTTGGTCCAGAGCTTAAGATGCACGAGTGCGGTATTCCTAAGGGTATGGCAGCCGAGCTTTACAAGCCATTCGTAATCCGTAAGTTGATTGAGCGCGGTATCGTAAAAACTGTTAAGTCAGCCAAGAAAATTATAGATCGTAAAGATCCTGTGGTATGGGATATTTTGGAGAATGTTCTTAAAGGACACCCAGTATTGCTTAACCGTGCCCCAACTCTTCACCGTCTAGGTATTCAGGCCTTCCAGCCAAAACTTATCGAAGGTAAGGCACTTCAGTTGCACCCACTAGCATGTACGGCGTTCAATGCCGACTTTGATGGTGACCAGATGGCGGTTCACTTGCCACTTGGTAATGCAGCTATACTAGAGGCTCAGGTCTTGATGCTTGGTTCACACAACATCTTGAATCCATCAAATGGTGCTCCTATTACTGTGCCTTCTCAGGACATGGTATTGGGTCTTTACTATATAACTAAACCACGTGAAAACACTAAGGGTCACGGACTTAAGTTCTATGGAGCTGAAGAGGCTATCATAGCTTATAATGAGGGTCGCGCAGGTCTTCACGCCATGGTTAAGGTTAAAGTTGACACCATAGATGAAAACGACAACCCTATTGTAGACGTTGTAGAAACTACTATCGGACGTATCTTGTTCAACCAAGTTGTTCCTAAAGAAGTTGGTTACATCAATGAGCTACTTACAAAACGTTCTTTGCGTGATATTATCGGTCTTGTTATGAAAAAGGCAGGTGCTGATAAAGCCGCTAAGTTCCTAGACGACATCAAGCAACTAGGTTACACTATGGCCTTCAAAGGAGGACTATCGTTCAACCTTGATGCAGTGTTGATTCCAGATGAGAAACAAGTTCTTATCAAAGAGGGATACGAGCGTGTAGACGCTGTTATGGACAACTATAACATGGGTCTTATCACAAACAACGAGCGTTATAACCAGATTATCGACATCTGGACAAACATAAATGCTAAGTTGACTTCGACTCTACTTAAACACCTTGTAGAGGATGACCAAGGATTCAACCCAGTATATATGATGCTTCACTCTGGAGCCCGTGGTTCTAACGACCAGATTCGTCAGCTTTCAGGTATGCGTGGTCTTATGGCCAAACCGCAGAAATCTGGTAGCGAGGGAGGTCAGGTTATCGAGAACCCTATCCTTTCAAACTTTAAGGAGGGACTTTCAGTATTGGAGTACTTTATCTCTACCCACGGTGCTCGTAAAGGTCTTGCGGATACAGCCTTGAAAACAGCCGATGCAGGTTACTTGACACGTCGTCTAGTAGACGTTGCACAGGATGTTATCATCAATGAGCACGACTGTGGTACACTACGTGGACTTACAGCAACAGCTATCAAACGTAATGAGAGCGTTGTACAAACACTATATGAGCGCATCCTTGGACGTACATCACTTCAAGATGTTGTTAATCAATTCACTGGCGAGGTATATGTACGTGCTGGCGAGGAGATTACCGAGGAAATCGCACGCAAGATTGAGGACTCTAAAGTTATCAGTTCTGTTGAGATTCGTTCGGTTCTTACCTGCGAGTCAGGCAAGGGAGTTTGTGCTAAGTGCTACGGCCGTAACTTGGCTACTGGACGTCCAGTACAGAAGGGTGAGGTTGTTGGTGTTATCGCTGCACAGAGTATCGGTGAGCCAGGAACACAGCTTACACTTCGTACTTTCCACGTTGGTGGTGTTGCGGGAGGTATTGCAACAGACAACAAGATTGTATCAAAATACGATGGACGTATCGAAATCGAGGAGCTACGTGTTATCAAAGCTGCCAAGGGCGAAACTGGCGACACTGTCGTTAGCCGTCTAGCAGAGCTACGCATTGTAGATCCAACTACTGAGATCGTACACTATAACCACTTCTTGCCTTATGGTGCTAAGCTCTTTGTAGAGAATGGCCAGATGGTAGCCAAAGATGATTTGGTCTGCGAGTGGGACCCATACAACGCCGTTATTATTTCGGAGATGGAGGGTAAGATTGAGTTTGATAACGTTATCGAGAATGTTACTTACCGTGATGAGTTTGATGAGCAAACTGGTTTCCGTGAGAAAATCATTATCGAGTCACGTGACAAGACCAAGAACCCTGTCATTAAGATTATCGACAAGAGTGGTGTTGAGCAGAAACAATACAACTTGCCAGTTGGCGCACATATCGTAGTTAAGGAGAAAGCAGCTGTTAAGGCGGGCGAGATTCTTATCAAGATTCCACGTGCACTAGGTAAGGTTGGTGATATCACCGGTGGTCTTCCACGTGTGACAGAGTTGTTCGAGGCTCGTAACCCATCTAACCCAGCTGTTGTATCGGAGATCGATGGTGAAATCACATTTGGCAAAATCAAACGTGGTAACCGTGAGATCGTTGTTACTTCTCGTAATGGAGATGCAAAACGCTATCTAGTACCACTTTCACGTCAGATTCTTGTACAAGAGAATGACTATGTACGTGCTGGTATGCCGCTTTCAGACGGAGCTATCACTCCAAGCGACATCCTATCTATCCAAGGACCAACTAAGGTTCAGGAGTACATCGTGAATGAGGTTCAAGAGGTTTACCGTATGCAGGGTGTGAAAATCAATGACAAGCACTTCGAGGTTATTGTACGTCAGATGATGAACAAAGTACAGATTGTAGACTCTGGAGACACTCGTTTCCTTGAGGAGCAAGTAGTTGATAAGTTCGAGTTTATGAAGGTTAATGATGAACTTTATGACAAATGTGTTGTTACAGACGCAGGTGACTCAGAGACTTTGAAAGCTGGTATGCTAATCACTGTACGTCGTCTACGTGATGAGAACTCTATACTTAAACGTAAAGACCTTAAACTTGCACAGGTTCGTGATGTTGTTTCGGCAACGTCATCTCAGATACTTCAGGGTATTACTCGTGCGGCACTTCAGACAAATAGCTTTATGTCGGCAGCGTCGTTCCAGGAGACTACCAAGGTTCTTAATGAGGCCGCTATCAGCGGTAAGGTTGACCACCTTGAGAAGTTGAAAGAGAATGTTATCTGTGGACACCTTATCCCAGCGGGTACAGGACTTCGCGATTATGACTCTCTAGTAGTTAGCTCGGTAAACGAATAAGCTAAGTACTTACACCATAAAATAAAGGCAAGCTCTTTCTGAGCTTGCCTTTATTTATTTTAGGCACTTGCGGCTTAAATAGTATGTGAGGACAGAACTCTAAATCTAGTAAGGCAGCAGATGAGTGCTTATTAGTCATCCTCTTTATTTATATTAGGCACTTACGGCTTGCTTGTCGTGTAGAACGAATTTGAGATAGGGCATTAGAGAAATTGCGTAGTCCAAAGCGTGCGTTCTCGCGTCTGGGGCGAAGGCCGAAAGCTGCATTAAAGAGTATCTTCAGCAGTGGTATGAGGGTGCGAAAGAATATCGATACCATGGAGTGGTTTATGTTGCAGTACTCAACAAGCAGGTAGCTGCGAAACCAGCGACAGGTGTTGTCGTTCGAATCGAGCACTTTTGCGCGGTCGTGCACCGCAAAGGCCGAGGGTGCGACTATTGTTTTTAGCTTATGATATATCACGCGCTGGGAGTAGTTGTTGTCTTCGCCATAGTGGAAGAATATCGGGGCAAAACCACCTACTGTATCCAGTGTTTTTCGAGGAAGCAGCCATGCCGCGGCATTGACAAAATCAACCTCTAGATATGGCCTCGTTTTGTTTGGATGGGCAAGATATTCGCTACGGGAGAGAATCTTAGTGCCGCAGTTACGGGTGTAATACTCGAAGCTCCTATCGAGCGACTCCTCGCTAGCATCTATATGCACGGGGCTGATGATTCCTGCCTTAGGGTTAGATTCCCCTGCTTCAATAAGTCGAGACACTGTGTCGGGAAAAATCCAAGCATCTTGGTTGAGCAGCAGAACATAGTCTGCTCCAGCGGCAAGAGCGACCTTAATGGCCATATTATTACCACAACCAAAGCCTGCGTTAAAGTCGTTCTTTATAAGCTGCACCTCAGGGTAGTCCTTGCTCAATCTGTCCAGTGTGCTGTCACTAGAAAGGTTGTCCACCACAATAGTATGCAGGGGTATATCAGAGCCTTGCAGCGAGGCAAAGCACCTGTCGAGCCACTGCTCGCCGTTGTATGTTACGATAATAGCAAAGACTTTCATAGCAGACAAATATACACAAAAACCAAAGACTTTGTGTTAAAGTGCCCAAATAATATAGAAGAGAGAACAGAGATTTTGTTTTTCGGCGTAAATCTGTTAAATTTGCGGTTAACAAAGCTAAGCATGTATGTTTGAGAATTTAACAGATAAACTTGAAAGGTCATTCAAGATATTAAAAGGCGAGGGTCGCATCACAGAAATCAATGTTGCTGAAACCCTTAAAGAAATACGTCGCTCACTTATCGATGCCGATGTCAACTATAAAGTTGCTAAGAGCTTCACCGATGAGATTAAGGTCAAGGCCCTAGGTCAGAACGTCCTTACGGCCGTGAAACCAGGTCAGTTGCTTACCAAAATTGTTCGCGACGAGTTGGCGGTTCTTATGGGAGGCACAGCCACAGATATAAACCTAGATGGTAACCCCGCGATAATTCTTATTGCAGGTCTTCAGGGTTCTGGTAAAACTACCTTCAGTGGTAAGTTGGCCAACTTTATTAAGAGCAAAAAGGGTCGTGGAGTATTGTTGGTTGCAGGTGACGTTTATCGTCCAGCGGCCATAGAGCAGTTGAAGGTTGTAGGTTCGCAGATTGGCGTGGAGGTTTATACCGAAGAGGGCAATATGAATCCTATCGCTATCGCTCAGTCGGCCATAACATATGCTAAGAGCAAATCACTTAATACAGTAATCATAGATACGGCGGGTCGTTTGGCTATTGATCAGGCGATGATGGAGGAGATAGAAGGTATCAAGGCGGCAGTGAAGCCATCAGAGATACTTTTTGTCGTTGACTCTATGACGGGTCAAGATGCTGTCAACACGGCCAAGGAGTTCAACAAACGTTTGGACTTTGATGGTGTGGTGCTTACCAAATTGGACGGTGACACACGTGGTGGTGCAGCCATTTCTATACGCTCGGTTGTTGACAAGCCGCTTAAGTTTGTTAGTGCAGGCGAGAAACCAGATTCGCTTCAGGTGTTCCACCCAGAGCGTATGGCAGACCGTATCCTAGGCATGGGTGATATCGTGTCGCTTGTTGAGCGTGCTCAAGAGCAGTATGATGAGGATGAGGCTCGTAGATTAAAGAAGAAACTTGTTAAGAACGAGTTTGACTTCAACGACTTCTTGGGTCAGATACAGCAAATCAAAAAGATGGGTAACATCAAGGATCTTGCCTCTATGATACCAGGTATGGGCAAGGCACTAAAGGATGTGGATATGGACAATAGTGTGTTCACTCAGACCGAAGCCATCATACAGTCTATGACTCCTTATGAGCGTCAGAATCCTAATGCTATCAACCCTTCGCGCAAGAAACGTATAGCGCAGGGTAGTGGTGTCACTATACCTGAGGTTAACAAGTTGCTCAAACAATTCGGCGATATGCGCACTATGATGAAAGGCGTGGCTGGTGGAGCATTCCAAAAACGCATGGGAGCCATGGGTCGCATGCCTCGTAAATAAACCAAAAACAATAATTTAAAACATAAATCAATGACTATAATAGACGGAAAAGAAGTAGCTGCAAAGCTACGCAAGGAAATTGCGGCAGAGGTTAGCGCAATGGTCGAGGCCGGAAATCGTCCACCACATCTAGTAGCAATACTTGTAGGTGAAGATGGAGCTAGCCAAACTTATGTTGGACACAAGGAGAAATGCTGCAATGAGGTTGGATTCCGTTCTACTGTTATGCGCATGCCTGAGAGCACTTCAGAGCAAGAGCTTTTGAAAGTTATTGATGAACTAAATAATGACAACGATGTTGACGGCTTTATTGTTCAGTTGCCATTGCCAAAACATATCTGCGAGCAGAACGTTATTGAGGCCATAGACCCAAGCAAGGACGTGGATGGTTTCCACCCTGAGAATACGGGACGTATGGTTTCTGGTCTTTCATGTTATGTGCCTGCAACGCCAGACGGAATACTAGAGCTTCTTAAGCACTACAATATCGAGACTAGCGGCAAACACTGCGTGGTTCTAGGTCGTAGCAATATCGTGGGTCGCCCAATGGCAAACCTACTATCTCAGAAAGGTTGGGATGCCACAGTAACAATCTGTCATAGCCGCACTAAGAACCTTAAGGATGTTGTTGCTTCGGCAGACATCATCATAGCAGCCATAGGTATTGCAGAGTTTGTTACGGCAGATATGGTTAAGGATGGCGCGGTTATCATAGACGTTGGTATCACTCGTGTTAAGAGCGACAAGACTAAGAATGGTTGGAAGTTGCTTGGAGACGTAAAATTTGACGAGGTGGCACCTAAGTGTAGCTATATAACACCTGTTCCGGGTGGTGTAGGTCCAATGACTATCATCTCGCTAATGAAGAATACTCTCAAAGCAGGCCGCGGACTAGAGTAGGGCCTTACTAAAAAAAATAGAAGGGAATGACTTGTTGGTCATTCCCTTCTATTTTTTAGTATTGTATCACTCCGCTGCCGATAAGCTCGTCCCCATTCATGTCATACCACGAGGCGAACTGTCCTGGGGTGATGCCGCGCTGTGGCTCATCGAAAATAATGTAGGCTCCCTTTTCTCTTATATATAGG
The DNA here is from genome assembly GCA_044433305.1 of Rikenellaceae bacterium. Classification (GTDB taxonomy): domain Bacteria; phylum Bacteroidota; class Bacteroidia; order Bacteroidales; family Rikenellaceae; genus JAWXTS01. The sequence goes on from JAWXTS010000013.1 coordinate 13,835, forward strand.
GTGCCCTGTTGAAGAGGTTGGCGGTAGCGTATTCTGAATTGCAGGCGCATGCTTTCTCCTACTTTCAAAGAGTGGTCCTGGCTAACCCAATGTAGCTCGTGTTGGTTGATATGTAGGCAGCTGTGGTAGAGTCCATGATGTCTGTCGCTCTCGCCCACATATATGGTGTTGGTCTCTACATCTGTGGCGATGATAAATAGTGGCTCTTTATGTCCGCCGATGTTAAGCCCTTTGCGCTGACCTATGGTGAAGTAATGGGCACCACGATGCTCGCCAATAACCTTGCCCATCTTCTGGGTGTACTTAAATGGTGTCGAGAGGTTTTCTAGAAACTCACTAGAGGGAGTGTCTGTAATCTGAGTAGACAACAAATCATAGTCTGCATATACCTCTAGGTTGTCTGGTATCTCTACTATATTACCCTTCTTGGGTGTTAGCTTCTGTTGTAGGAAGGTTGGTAAATCAACTTTGCCCACAAAGCATATTCCTTGAGAGTCTTTGCGGGTTGCTGTTGCAAGCTTCTGAGCTGCGGCAATCTCGCGCACTTCGCTCTTTTGTAGCTCGCCTATTGGGAACAAAGCCCTAGAAAGCATCTTCTGATTTAGCTGACATAGGAAGTAGCTCTGGTCCTTATTTTTGTCTAGTCCTGAGAGTAGCCTGTAATAGTTCTTGCCGTCTACTTCTTCTACCGAGCGGCGGCAATAGTGTCCCGTAGCCACATAGTCTGCACCCAGCTCTATGGCTGCATCAAGAAAGGCGTCGAACTTAATCTCGCGATTACACAGCACATCGGGGTTGGGAGTGCGGCCGTTTGCATATTCGTTGAACATATAGTCGACAACGCGCTTGCGGTATTGCTCGCTTAGGTCTATATAGTGGAAAGGAATATCTAGACGCTTGGCCACTAGCTCGGCAAATATCTGGTCGTCGTACCATGGGCAGTCGCCCTCAAGTGTGCCCGTTGTGTCGTGCCAGTTGCGCATGAAAAGGCCTATAACCTCATATCCCTGCTCGCACAGAATATGTGCAGCCACAGAGGAGTCTACTCCTCCCGAGAGGCCTATCACAACACGTATTTTCTTATTCTCAGAACTCATAACAATATTTTGCTACAAAAATACAACAAAATAGCATGCCGTTAATTGTTTGGAGCATAAAAATATTAAATTTGTTTGTGTAGGGGTTCCATAATCGATAAATGAAGATTCTATGTCACAGAAGACGAAAAATACTGCTAGGCTGGTTTGTGTGATGCTCCTCATTATTTTTAGGGCTGAGGGTAGCCTAGCACAAGTACAAAAAGCTCAATCTATTAAGGCCGCATTCTATAATGTTGAGAATATGTTCGACACTATAAACGACCCATTTATACTTGATAGTGAGTTTACTCCTTGGGGTCGTATGCACTGGGATGGTGTGCGTTATAGGGCAAAGGTTGAGGGTGTTGCGCGTGTGGTCAGCGAGATGGAGGCCGACATAGTGGCCTTGGCTGAGGTGGAGAACGAGAATGTAGTAAAGGACCTTGTCGCTACCATTGAGGATGTTGATTATGCCTATGTGCACTACAACTCATCGGATAGGCGAGGTATAGATATTGCCATACTCTATCGCCCCGAGAGATTCTTTATAGACAGCATGCAAGTATTTAAGATTCAGACTCACCGCAGAGAAATAATAACGCTCTTTGGCGAGGTTAGTGGTCAGAAGGTTATATTCTCGGCATGTCATCTGCCGTCTTTGCTTACCGACGAGCGTACCAGAACCATAGTCTCTCAGCAGGCAGCCATTTATTTCGACTGGCTAGCAAGTGTTGACTCTAGTGCCTATTGCATCATAGCTGGAGACTTCAATGCTACACCAAGCTCGTCACAGATGCAGGCTATATTAGATGGAGAGACCAGCATGAATCTTATAAACGCCATGGCCGAACTAGACAAGCAATATACCTATGCCTTTGGGAGCAAACGATTGAACTTCGATTACTTTCTTGTTGGGGCGAATCTCGAAAATAAATTCACCACTAACCTGTTTGTTGCCAGCTATTTATTTGACAATGAGCTGGGCAAGTCTATGGTCGTAAAACCCACATATCACAGTGGTTCTTATGTTGGAGGCATAAGCGACCACCTGCCAATAATAATAGAGATTAATAATTAGCATAGCAAATATACGGCACGAAATATGATTAAAAGCGTATGATAGCAAAATTTATATACCCTTTTAATACGTATTGTTATGAAAAAACTTCTACTATCAATTTTTGCACTATGTGCAATTTCGAGCATCAGTTTTGCTCAAGATTTTCGCTTTGGCCCCAAAGTGGGTGTCAGCATGTCATCCCTGTCTATTGACGATATAGAGGGCTATGATCTGGACAAGGACATGAGAACATCGCTGCAATTTGGTGTTTTCACAAAGGTTCAACTTTCACCATGGATTGCCCTTCAGGCTGAGGTGCTCTACTCTATGCAGGGTGCAAAACTAAAATGGAAAGATGAGGACAATAGTTACAGCAGCAAGATGAAGCTAAACTACATCACCATTCCTATCCTTGCCAAGTTGTATATGTATGAAGGCGTGTTCTTTGAGGCAGGTCCTCAGGTGGCTTTCTTGGTTAAGAAAGATGCCGACGGCGCATTGGCAGACCAAGATATAGATTACAGAACGACAGACCTTGATATCGCCTTGGGCCTTGGTTATGAATTTGACATGGGACTTATGGTGGGTGGCCGCTATAATATAGGTGCCATAGACGTTATTAAAGATGTCAAATCTAAGAATGGCGTGATTCAAATATACGCTGGCTGGGAGTTCTAAGAGCCTCTAAGTAGCTGGCCTAGAGCTAGGCTATACTGTTAAACAAATAAAAAGATAATCGACGGGGTAACAAACCTTGGTCGATTTTCTTTTTTTGGTAACTTTTCTATTATATTTGTATTGAATAGAATTGAAGAGATGATTATAGACCGCACACAGTTAGAGAAACTGTCCGAGATAACCAGTGACTCTAGCAAAAATATCCTGCTATTTGTACACTACAACCCCGACGGTGATGCCGTAGGTTCTGCTACGTGTCTTAGCCGCTTGCTTAAGAAAGATGGACATTCGGTGGAGATTATTGCTCCGAACAACTTCCCAGATTTCATGAAGTGGATGCCCGACTCTGAGGATATAATAATCTTCCGTGATAATGTAGAAAAGGCAACGCAGGTTATTGCTGAGGCCGAGATAATCATTCTTATGGACTTTAATCAGACCAGCAGGCTCGAAGATATAGAGAGCTATATCGTGGCCAACACCACTGCCAAAAGGGTGCTGATAGACCACCACTTGATGCCTCCGCCTGATTTTGATGTTACCTTCTCGTTCCCTGAGTGCTGCTCGACATCGTATTTGCTGTACGAGATAATAGTGGCGATGGGGCATCTAGATTTGATAGATGCTCAGATGGCAACATCCCTATATACTGGTATAATGACAGACACGGGCAACTTTAGCTTTGGTAATCTTACTCCCGAGCTGTTCAAGTGTGTGGCAACATTAATAGAAAAAGGAATTAATATCCCTGAGATAAACCGCCAGATTTATAACACCTATTCTAAGGACCGCATACGTCTTATGGGTTTTTGTCTAAACGACAAGATGGTGATAAAGGACAAGTATAATGTGGCTTACATATCGCTGACCGAAAGAGAGATGCGCAAGTATAACTTTAAGCAAGGCGATAGCGAGGGCTTTGTTAATATTCCTCTTTCAATCGCTGGTATGGTCATGTCGGCTCTGTTTACCGAGACAAGGAACACCATACGTATATCGTTGCGCTCACGCGGAGATATAGATGTCAACCTGTTTGCGCGCAAGTACTTCAATGGTGGCGGACATAAGAATGCTGCTGGTGCTCGCTCCACAGACTCGCTGCTTAAAACAATAGACCGCTTTGAGAAAGGTCTAGAGGATTTCTTTGGAGAGAGGGAATCTGAGAAATAATTTTTTTATTTTTTTGCTAATAAAAAAGCCGTAGGAGTTTCCTACGGCTTTTTTCGTATATGTTGTAATGTGAATTACAATTTTGGACCTGCATTAACAAGAGCTTTACCAGTCTCGTTACCTGTGAACTTAGCAAAGTTTTTGATGAAACGACCTGCCAAATCCTCTGCCTTAGGAGTCCACTCGCTAGCGTCAGCGTAAGTGTCACGTGGGTCAAGGATAGCTGGATCAACTCCTGGAAGAGCCGTAGGAACTTTGAAGTCAAAGTAAGGGATAGATTTAGTCTCAGCAGTATCGATAGAGCCATCAAGGATAGCGTCGATAATACCACGAGTATCTTTGATAGAGATACGTTTGCCAGTACCATTCCAACCTGTGTTAACAAGGTAAGCGTGAGCACCAACAGCCTCCATTTTCTTAACTAGCTCCTCACCGTATTTAGTTGGGTGTAGAGAAAGGAAAGCTGCGCCGAAGCAAGCAGAGAAAGTTGGAGTTGGCTCAGTGATACCGCGCTCAGTACCAGCAAGCTTAGCTGTAAATCCAGATAGGAAGTAGTATTGAGTTTGCTCTGGAGTCAAGATAGAAACTGGAGGCAATACACCAAATGCATCAGCAGAAAGGAAGATAACTTTCTTAGCAGCTGGAGCTTTAGATACTGGAGTTACGATGTTGTCGATGTGGTAGATAGGGTAAGAAACACGAGTGTTCTCAGTAACTGATTTGTTATCGAAGTCGATTTTGCCGTCAGCAGCAACAGTTACGTTCTCTAGAAGAGCGTCACGTTTGATAGCGTTCCAGATATCTGGCTCGTTCTCTTGGCTAAGGTTGATAACTTTAGCGTAGCAACCACCCTCGAAGTTGAAGACACCCTCGTCGTCCCAACCGTGCTCATCGTCACCGATAAGTTGACGTTTTGGGTCAGTTGAAAGAGTTGTTTTACCTGTTCCAGAAAGACCGAAGAAGATAGCAGTCTCACCAGCCTCGTTAGTGTTTGCAGAGCAGTGCATAGAAGCCATACCTTGCAATGGAAGAAGATAGTTCATGTAAGAGAACATACCTTTTTTCATCTCACCACCATACCAGCTGTTAAGGATGATTTGCATTTTTGAAGTAAGGTTGAATACAACAGCAGTCTCAGAGTTTAGACCAAGCTCAGCGTAGTTCTCAACTTTAGCTTTAGATGCGTTCATTACAACGAAATCAGGCTCGCCATAGCTTGCAAGTTCCTCTTCTGTTGGACGGATGAACATATTTTTTACGAAGTGAGCTTGCCATGCAACCTCCATGATGAAACGGATTTTCAAACGAGAGTTCTCGTTAGCACCGCAGAATGTATCTACTACATAAAGACGTTTGTTAGAAAGCTCTTTAGTCGCGATGTCTAGAAGAACATCCCAAGTCTTGGTAGAAACTGGTTTGTTGTCATTCTTGTACTCGTCAGAAGTCCACCAGATAGTATCTTTGGTAGTCTCGTCCATTACGAAGAATTTGTCTTTAGGAGAACGACCTGTGTAAACACCAGTCATTACGTTAACAGCACCCATTTCTGTTTCTTGACCTTTCTCAAAGCCTTCTAGTGCAGGGTTAGTCTCTTCTGCAAAAAGTTGCTCGTAAGATGGGTTGTGTACAATTTCTGTTGCACCAGAAATACCGTACTTGCTCAAATCAATTGTTGACATTCTTAAAATTTTTATAATTAATACTAAGTCTTTATTTTCCAGCCACAAATATAGAAATAATTTTCGATTGTTATATCACTAACAGCAAATATTTACTGTTTTTTAACACTATTTTTCAAAAATCGCTCCAACTTCAAAACTTGTGTCGTATTTTTACCCTCTAAAATCACTTTTCTATGGCTGGATTGTATATTCATATCCCTTATTGCAAGAGCATGTGTGTCTATTGTGACTTCCACTCTTGCGTTGCTTTGTCGAGTTTAGAGCCTATGATTGAGGCCCTAAAGAAAGAGATGACTCTTCGTAGAGATTATATAAAGGGGCAAGATGTAGATACTATATATATAGGTGGGGGTACTCCGTCCTTGTGTACTGCAAAACAGATAGAAGGCTTGGTGAATCATGCTTCGAGTTTGTGGAATACTAAGAATTGTGTTGAGATTACCATGGAAGCTAATCCAGACGATTTGAGTGTGGAGTATTTGCGCGAGTTACGCTCTGTTGGTATTAACCGATTGAGTATAGGTATTCAGTCGTTTGATGATAAGGTGCTGAAGTTTCTGCGTCGCCGCCATGGTGCAAAGGCTGCCATGGATAGTGTGGCTATGGCAAGGCAGGCAGGGTTCGATAATATATCCATAGACCTTATATATGGTATACCCGATATGAGTATCGCTCAGTGGCAGCATAGCTTAGATGTGGCTGTGGGGCTTGGCGTAGAGCATATCTCGGCTTATCACCTTACCGTGGAAGAGGGCACTCCTCTGGATACGCTAGTCGAGCAGGGCAAGGTGAATTTGGTTTCTGAGCAGGACAGTCAGGATCAATTTGAGATGTTGCGCTCACAGCTAGAGAGGGCTGGCATCGAGCAGTATGAAATATCTAATTATGCGCGCTTGGGACGCGAGTCTAAGCACAATAGCAGTTATTGGCATGGTATACATTATATAGGTATAGGTCCGGGTGCTCACTCGTATGATGGAGCCTCGCGTAGGTGGAACTTGCCCGACAATCAGTTGTATATGGACTGTCTAGCGCAAGAGCTTAGCTATCAAACAGAAGAGCTTACGCCCACCATGCAGTATGATGAATATATAATGACGGCCCTGCGCACAACTCGTGGAATCGACTATCAAGACATGGAAAATAAATTAGGGGCACATAAATTGCAACTATTAAAAAAGTCGGCAAAACCCTTGCTCGACGATGGGTTATTGGAGTCAACAGAGCGCGGATGTGCCGTATCACGGTCAAAACTAATGATATGCGATATGATAATAGCTGAACTTTTTGAGGTCTAAATTGCATTTTTTGGAATAAAATCAGTATATTTGCCGAATACGCCTGTAATTATTTAGAATTAAAAGTATTTAACTATGGATAAAGTAACTAACAAATCCCTAGCCCTAGACTATCTTTTTGAGGTCAGCTGGGAGATTTGTAATAAGGTTGGCGGTATACATACCGTCATTGCAACAAAAGCCCTTACAGTAGTAAACCAGCTTCATGATAATTATATTCTGATTGGACCTGACCTTCAAAATGAAAGCGAGAACTATGAGTTCGATGAGGATCCAAAACTTCTTAAAGAGTGGCGTCAGACCCTATATAATGAGGGTGTCAGAGTCAGGATTGGTCGTTGGAAAATCAAAGGCAGCCCAATCGCAGTGCTGGTTGACTTTAACAGTTTCTTCCCCGCAAAAGACGATGTTCTAACCTTCCTTTGGGAAAATTACAAAGTAGATAGTATTAGTGGTCAATGGGACTATATCGAGCCTGTTATCTTTGGATATGCAGCGGGCAAGGTTATCGAAAGTTATACTAGGAATTTCTGCACTCCAGATAAGAAAATCGCTGCTCACTTCCACGAATGGATGACAGCTAGCGGTGGACTTTACCTTCGCAAGAGTGCTCCATACGTGGCAGGCGTATTCACAACACACGCAACAGTGATGGGACGTTGTATTGCAGGTAATGGACTACCTCTATATGGCGAACTTGAAAACTTTGATACAGACGAACTATCTCGTCGCTTTGGTGTTATTGCCAAACATTCGCTAGAGAAAATCGCGGCTAATGAATATGACTGTTTCGCGACAGTTAGTGATTTGACAGCCAATGAGTGTAAGTACTTGCTTTCACGCGAGGTTAGCCTCGTTACACCAAACGGATTTGAAAACGACTTCGTATGGCCAGAGAAAGAGTACAAAGCAAAACGCAAGGCCGCTTCAGCACAAATGATAAAAGTTGCTGAGGCTTGCCTAGGTGTTAAATACGATAAAAAACCTCTTATAGTTGGTACTAGCGGCCGCTATGAGTTTAAGAATAAGGGTATAGATGTCTTTATTGACTCTATGATAGATCTAGCCAACAACTACACTGGCAAACGCCCTATTCTAGCATATATTACCGTTCCGGCAGGCAATGTAGGTCCTCGTAAAGACCTTGCAAACTACCTTAAAGACGCTACAAGCGGTATCGATGCTTCTGTCATCAGAAACACTTCTCATTATTTGGCAGAGCCTCAGTGGGATCCAACAATCAACAGAATTAAAGACTCACGCCTTGCAGACCCTAATAGCCCTGTACAGCTTATGTTTGTGCCTTGCTACCTAAACGGTAACGACGGTATTTTCGATAAGCCTTACTACGAGCTACTTGCAGGTATGGATATTTCTATATTCCCTTCTTACTATGAGCCTTGGGGTTATACACCTCTAGAGAGCGTTGCCTTCTCTATCCCTACCATCACCACTACACTAGCAGGTTTTGGTCTATGGGTTAATGAGAGCGACGAGCATCTAGGTGTAGACGTTATCGAGCGCACAGACACAAACGATGCTCAGGTTGTTGAGCAGTTGAGCAGTGCTATCGAGCGTTATGCCCTAATGTCAGATGCTAAATATAAGAAAGCTATGGCATCGGCTAAAGAAATTTCAAACACAGCCCTTTGGGTTAACCTATTTGATAAATATGTAGAAGCTTATACTATGGCAATCGAATCAATGAAAGAACGCACCAATCGTGATGTTTACGATGGTGGTGGAAATTACAATGAGCAAATCAACTTTGTTCGTCAACAGCTTGTAAGTAACAAGCCAACGTGGACTCGCCTTATGGTAGAGCGTGATGTACCTGAAAGACTTCAGCCACTAGAGGAACTATCGAACAACTTATGGTGGTCATGGACTCCAGAGGCCTATGCTCTTTATGAGTATATTGATAAAGACCTATGGTTGCAATGTTTGAAAAATCCTATCGACTTCCTTGATAAGTTGCCTTTTGCTCGTTTGCGCGAGGTGGCAGAGGATGGCCAGTTCCTTGAGATGATGGATAGCGTATATGCTATGTTTACTGCATATATGGCTGAGAAAAAAGAAACCGTAGATCCTAAGATTGCTTACTTCAGCATGGAGTACGGTCTAAATAACTCACTTAAGATTTACTCTGGTGGTCTAGGTATCTTGGCTGGTGACTACCTTAAAGAGGCTAGTGACAAGAACGTTCCTATGGTTGCCGTAGGTCTTCTTTACCGCTACGGTTACTTCACTCAGAAACTTTCTGCTTCAGGTCAGCAAGAGGCTAGCTATGAGGCTCAAAACTTCTTGAAGCTGCCTATCACCCCTGTTCGTGATGCTGAGGGTAACTGGGTTTCAATAAAAGTTGCTATGCCAGGTCGTGATGTTATTGCTCGCGTATGGCGTTGTGATGTTGGTCGTACAGAGCTTTATCTTCTTGATACAGACCACGATTTGAACATGCAAGACGACCGTTCTATAACTTACCACCTATATGGCGGTAGCTGGGACAACCGTCTTAAACAAGAGATTATCTTGGGTATCGGTGGTATCCGCGTACTTAAGGCTTTGAACATCAAATCAGATGTTTATCACTGTAATGAGGGTCACGCAGCCTTTATCAGCATAGAGCGTATCCGCAATCTTATCGAGGGTTATAACTTGTCATTTAGCGAGGCTATGGAGGTTGTTCGTTCATCTTCGTTGTTCACAACTCATACACCGGTGCCAGCAGGACATGATGCTTTCGACGAGTCTATGATACGTCAATATATGTCTCACTACCCAGATCGCTTGGGTATCACTTGGGAGCAGTTTATCAACCTTGGTAAAACAAACCCTCAAGACCCTAACGAGAAATACTCGATGAGCTTCTTGGCATGTAACCTTTCTCAAGAGGTTAACGGTGTTAGCTGGTTGCACGGTGAGGTAAGTAAAGATATTCTTGGTGGAATGTGGCCAGGATACTTCAAGGACGAGCTACATATTGGCTACGTTACTAACGGTATTCACATGCCTACATGGACTGCCAATGTAATGAAAGACCTATATGCAAAATATTTTGCTGAGGGCTTCAAAGATAAACAATACGATATACCTGCTTGGCAGAAGATTAACAATGCAGACAACAAAGAGATTTGGGATGCCCGCATGACGCTTAAGACTAAGCTTATAGACTTTATCAAAAAACGCGTTGCAGACCCATCTCAGGTGCGCTTTGACTCACCTCGTCAGATTGTTCAGATTCAAGAGTCTGTTAAACCAGATGTTCTAACAATCGGTTTTGCACGTCGCTTCGCAACTTACAAACGTGCTCAGTTGTTGTTCACAAATCTAGACCGCCTAGATAGAATCGTTAACAACAAAGAGCGTCCAGTACAGTTTGTATTCGCAGGTAAGGCTCACCCTAACGACAAGCCAGGTCAAGATATCATCAAACGTATCGTTGAGATTGCAGCTATGCCTCAGTTCGTAGGTAAGATTATCTTCTTGCAGAACTATGATATGGAGCTTGCTCGCAGAATCGTTCAAGGTGTCGATGTATGGTTGAATACTCCTACACGTCCACTTGAGGCTTCTGGTACTAGTGGCGAGAAAGTAGTTATGAATGGTGGTATTCATTTCAGCGTCCTTGATGGATGGTGGGTTGAAGGTTACAAAGAAAAAGGTGGCTGGATGCTTCCTATGGAGCGTACTTTCGCGGATCAAAACTACCAGAATGAGATGGATGCCGAGATGGTTTACAACACTATCGAGGAGAGCATTATCCCTCGCTACTACAACAGAGGTGAGGATAACATTCCACACGAATGGGTAGAGATGGTTAAATACTCTATTGCAAACATCGCTTCAAACTTCACAATGAACCGTCAGCTTACTGACTATCAAGAGCGTTTCTATGGTCGCCTATACGAGCGTCATAACAAGATGATTGAGAATGACTTTGCAATGGCTCGTGAGATGGCTGGTTGGAAACGTCGTGTTAGTAGCTCATGGGACAATGTGACTATCGACCGCGTACAACAAATAGATATGGGTAAGGAAACTATCCTTGTAGACCATAAATATGAGGTTGAGGTTGTTGTTAACACAGCAGGCCTACGTGGCGAGGAGCTAGGAGTAGAACTACTTCTTGCAAATCAAATCAATGCTGAGGATCAGGTTAACGTCGTTGACAAACGCGAGCTATCACTAGTGCGCACAGAAGGCGACTTGGCTTATTACAGCATCGATTTGGAGCCTCACGCAACTGGTTCTTTTGATGTTGCCTTCCGCGTGTTCCCTAAGAACTGCAAGCTTCCTCACCGTATGGACTTCGCTCTTGTTAAATGGGCATAAGTAAAACAGACTATAATCCTGCCTTCTGTGCAGAGATACTATAAGAAATACCCTCAAAAGCCTTAAGGCTTTTGAGGGTATTTTATTTGTCAATGATAGGGTGTGGCGGGCTTTAAGTAGTAGTTCGCTGCGATGTGCCATCTGATTTCTGGTCTTGTCCTAACTATAACCGCTTTACTCGCTGTGGTGTGCAGTGCAGGACTGAAATATAGCACGACAGCAGGGTAGTAGGTGGATGCTTCTTAGCTGTTCCTCTCTTGATTTTGGTGTGACTGCTGCGCTGTCGCTGATAATAACGGATAATAACGCAAAAAGGGCCGACCCATATGGGTCAGCCCTTAATTTATTATATTACAACCTAAATGCTAAAGGTCTGCAATCTTTTGGTAGCGAGGTACCAAAGTCTTCATGATAGACCAGCCGATAAGATAACCAACGGCACATACACCAAAGATGATGAAGTAGCCAGCTTCGATACCTTCAAAGCCCATGAATTTCATGTTAGTTTCTGCTGAGTGGTCGAAAAGTAGACCAGAACCGTAGTTGATAAATACTGAACCAAGTCCACCAGCCATGCCGCCGATACCTGTTACAGTAGCGATAGCATATTTAGGGAACATATCACCCACAGTAGAGAAGATATTAGCACTCCAAGATTGGTGAGCTGCACCCGCGATACCGATGATGATGATAGGAATCCATACTGAGTGGTGTCCTAGAGGTTGAGCAAGAAGAGTAAGTAGTGGGAAGAATGCGAAAATCAACATCGCTTTCATACGACCAGCATAAGGCTCCATGCCTTTTTTCTCAACAAAGATTGTTGGAAGGTAACCTCCGTAGATAGACAACAAAGTGATTGCATAAAGTACGAAGATAAGCATTTGTGCTTTAGGAGAGTCTGAAGGAAGTCCGTAAACTGAACTCAAGTAAGATGGAGTCCAGAACAAGAAGAACCACCAGATACCGTCTGTCATAAACTTACCTGCTGCAAAAGCCCAAGTTTGTTTGTACTTGAAAGCTTGACCAAGAGAAAGTTTCTTAACAGGAGCATCAGCTACTTTGTTCTCTTCTTCGGTATAATCTTGGTTGATGTATTCAAGCTCGGCAGCGTTCATGTTAGGGTTTTGCTCAGGTTTTTTGTAAACAAAAATCCAAACGCCCATCCAGATGAAGCCCAATGCACCAATCACAAGGAAAGCCATCTCCCATCCAAATTTACTAGCAATAACAGGGATAGTAACAGGAGCTGCCAAAGCACCAACTGTTGCACCTGCATTGAAGATACTTGTTGATAGAGCGCGGTCTTTCTTAGGGAAGTACTCTGCAGTAGTTTTGATAGCAGCAGGGAAGTTACCTGCCTCACCAATAGCTAGCACAAAGCGAGAGATGATGAACAATGTTACGCTGACGTTGATAACTTTCGATACGTCTGACACGGCTGCAATAGCTTCTTTCGCGCCCTCGAATCCAACGAACCAGTTGCCGGCAACGATACCTGAAGTAGCGATACCGCAGAATGCGTGTAGACACGCACCCAGAGACCATATTCCGATAGCCCAAAGGAAGCCTTTTTTGGTATCCATCCAGTCGATGAATTTACCTGCGAAAAGCATACCTCCAGCATAGAAGAATGAGAATAGACTGGTAATCAAACCATAGTCTGCGTTGGTCCAGTGGAACTCTGGAGCAATAAAGTCAGCCCATGTTAGCGATAGCACCTGACGGTCAAGGTAGTTGACCGTAGTTGCAAAGAATAACATCGCACACATGACCCAACGTACGTTAGTCATTTTGGTTGTAGGTGTATTCATTATATATAAGGTATTAGTTAATAGTAGTGGTAGGTAAGTAGGTTTTATTTTCTAGCTTTTGCGATGTAGCCTAGAGCTTCAGCGCAAAGGTCAGTGATTGCTTGCCAGTTTTTGTCAGCAATTACTGAAGCTGGGAATAGGTTAGAACCCATACCTACGCAAGTAACACCTGCTTTAACCCAAGCTGTAAGGTTCTCTTCTGTTGGCTCAACAGCACCTGTAACCATTAGCATAGACCATGGCATTGGAGCTTTAACGTTTTTAACGAATGATGGACCACCAACGTTACCTGCTGGGAATACTTTGCAAAGGTCACAACCTGACTCTTGGGCAAAACCAATCTCGCTAACTGAACCACAACCTGGAGAGTAAGGTACGCAACGACGGTTACAAACTTTAGAAATCTCTGGGTTGAACAATGGGCCAACGATGAAGTTAGCACCTAGTTGAAGGTAAAGTGATGCAGTACCTGGCTCAACGATAGAACCAATACCGATAACCATCTCTGGGCACTCTACTGCTGCCCATTTTACTAGTTCAGAGAATACGTCTTGAGCGAAGTCGCCACGGTTAGTGAACTCGAATGCGCGAACGCCACCATCATAACATGCTTTAACTACGTTTTTAGCGATCTCTAGATCTTTGTGGTAGAATACTGGTACCATACCAGTGCTTTGCATTGCAGCAAATACTTCTAGCTTAGTAAATTTAGCCATTTTTCTTGTCTCTTTTATGCGATAAAAAGTAACGGTAATACTTTTACAGTATCGCCGTTACTTTATAATTTTGTTTTTTGTTTACTGTATGTTAGCGAGATACGCGGCCTGAACCGTCACCTGCCATAAGGTTCTCAACCTCTGCTACTGTTGCCAAGTTGAAATCACCGAAGATAGTGTGTTTCAAGCAAGATGCTGCAACTGCAAAGTTAAGAGCTTTTTGATCGTCCTCTGTGTAAGTAAGAAGACCGTAAAGAAGACCACCCATGAATGAGTCGCCACCACCTACGCGGTCAACAATGTGAGTGATGTTGTAACGTGGAGATTGGTAAAGAGTCTCTGTACCTGCATTCCAAAGTACGCCACCCCATGTGTTGTGGTTTGCGTTGATAGAACCACGAAGTGTGATGATAACTTTGCTTGCGCGAGGGAATTTCTCAACTAGCTGACGGCATACTGACTCGAACTCTGCTGGGTTAACCTCACCGTGAGTTGCTGTAACGTCGAAGCCTTCTGGTTTGATACCGAATACTTTCTCTGCATCTTCCTCGTTACCTAGGATAACGTCGCAACCTGCAACTAGCTCTGGCATAACCTCGTCTGCTGTTTTGCCATATTTCCATAGGTTTTTACGGTAGTTAAGGTCACAAGATACTGTAACGCCCATTTTGTTAGCTGTTTGGATAGCCTCAAGGCAAGCGTCTGCTGCACCTTGGCTCAATGCTGGAGTGATACCAGTCCAGTGGAAGCAATCTGCACCCTCAAGAACCTCTTCCCAGTTGATCATACCCTTTTCGATCTGAGCGATAGAAGAGTAAGCGCGGTCGTAAACTACTTTACTTGCACGTGCAACAGCACCTGTCTCAAGGAAGTAGATACCTAGGCGGTCGCCACCATAGATACAGTTGTCAGTACCTACACCATATTTGTGTAGTTCTTTGATACAGCTGTCTGCTATATCATTTTTTGGGAAACGAGTCACAAACTGAGTCTCGATACCGTAGTTTGATAGAGATACGGCTACGTTAGCCTCTCCACCGCCGAATGTAGCGGTAAATTCTTTTGCCTGAGCAAAACGTTGATAACCTGGAGTCGCTAGGCGAAGCATGATCTCGCCGAAAGTAACAACTTTTTTCATCTTTATTTACTTTTTTAATATGAAGTTAGAAATCGAAATAATTTTTTGCGTTGTAGTATGAGATGTCTTCTACCATCTTACCGATAAATTCCATCTCGCTTTTTGGAAGCTTACCATTCACTACGTCTTGGCCGATGATGTTACATAGTATGCGGCGGAAGTATTCGTGGCGTGGGTAAGACAAGAAACTGCGCGAGTCGGTCAACATTCCCACAAAGCGGCTGAGTAGGCCTAAGGCTGATAGGGCGTTGATTTGTTTGCGCATTCCATCTTCTTGATCTAGGAACCACCAACCCGAGCCGAGCTGCATCTTGCCAGCCACGCTGCCATCGTTGAAGTTGTAGGCCATGGTAGCCAGTACTTCGTTGTCTTTAGGGTTGAGGTTGTATAGTATTGTTTTTGCTAGTTTATTAGCTTCTGTTAGTCGGTCAAAATATTTGTTGCCAGCCACCGAACATGGCAAATCGTGTATAGAGTCGAAGCCTGTGTCGGCACCAATCTTCTTAAACATACGACTGTTGTTGTTGCGGATAACCCCGATATGGAACTGTTGTGTCCAGTCCTTCTCGCTGTCCATAGCTGCCAAGTCGAATAGTACGCCACTGCGGTACTGTGATATTTCTTTTGGAGAGGGAGTCTGACCGCTACGCACCTTAGCGAATATCTGCATCAGATCGCTCTCTGTATAGTTGTCTGCATAGAACGTATCTAGTCCATG
>JAWXTS010000014.1:0-28738 GCA_044433305.1 Rikenellaceae bacterium
TAGGGAACCGCCACTTCAAGGGTCGAATTATAGAAATATAGTTCGACCCTTTTTGCACACAGGGTGTGCGACAGATAGCCGAATCGGTTGATGCTGATTTAGGTTATTTCTTGGGTGAGCTTTATTCCACACTTCCCAGCATCAGAATCATAACCTTCAACTATCACACGCAGTTTGTGCCTCTCCCACGGTTTGCGTGGCACACAGGGTGTGCGACGGATAGCCGAATCGGTTGATGCTGATTTAGGTTGTCTCTTGGGTGAGTTTTATTCCACACTTCCCAGCATCAGAATTATAACCTTCAACTATACTCAGGCAGTTTGTGCCTCTCCCACGGCTTGCGTGGCACACAGGGTGTGCGACAGATAGCCGAATCGGTTGATGCTGATTTAGGTTATTTCTTGGGTGAGCTTTATTCCCAATATTCGTTATCGCGATAATTATTTCTCTGTTACATCCATTAGAACAGCAACTTTCAACTATACTCAGGCAGTTTGTGCCTCTCCCACGGTTTGCGTGGCACACAGGGTGTGCGACAGATAGCCGAATCGGTTGATGCTGATTTAGGTTATTTCTTGGGTGTGCTTTATTCCACACTTCCCAGCATCAGAATTATAACCTTCAACTATACACACGCAGTTTGTGCCTCTCCCACGGCTTGCGTGTGCGCCCCTCTGCGCTGATTAGTACTTTGTACATAATCAGCTTTTTAACGAGGGTCGGGGCGCAAGATAATAAAAGAGATTTCTTTCTAGATAGAATCCCACCCTGAACTGCGCTCATGCCGCGCGGCAGTCGCAAACCGACGGTGTATAGCCAAGCACACAGAGTGTGCGACGGATAAGTCGAGCAGGTAATCGCTGATTGAACTTAGCGCGTGGCATCTACCTGCAGTGACCTTTATCTTTACACACCCCATACATCAGACCCACTAACCTTCAGCTATACACACCCCGTGTGCTGTGCGCACAAAAAAAGGAGCAATCTTATTAAGATTACTCCTTTTCTGTGATCCAGCTGGGGCTCGAACCCAGGACCCCAACATTAAAAGTGTTGTGCTCTACCAGCTGAGCTACTGAATCATCATGTTTCTTACTTATAGTAGCGGGACCGGGACTTGAACCCGGGACCTCATGATTATGAATCATGCGCTCTAACCAGCTGAGCTATCCCGCCCCGTTTCTAAAAGTGATACAAAAGTAGTGCTTTTTTATTAGAATGCAAACTTTTGGAGACCTTTTTATGCATTTTATTGCATTTTTATTTACTCCACTATGAGAAACGCATGGTGGGAAAACACTATACTGTCTCAGCCATAAGGAGTTCGCTTATTTTGGCCTCGAAAATACTTTTTGATAGTGCTCCTTTGATTCTGCGAGGATTGCCTTGCATGGGCATAAAGAAGATTGTGGGTATGCTACGTATCCCAAATGCTAGGGCGAGTTCTTTCTCGCGGTCTACATCCACCTTATATACATAGATGCTGTTTATATGTTCGGTGGCAATCTCATCTAGTATGGGGGTGAGGGCACGGCAGGGACCGCACCAAGAGGCATAGAAGTCTATTATGGCTGGTTTGTCGCCTATGTATTTCCACTTGTCGCCTAACTTGGTGTAGTCTCCGACCTTGTTCTTAAATTCTTGTTCTGTGAGATGTATAGCCTGCATAATACTTTTGTTTTTTATTGTTGATATAATTTTTCTTCTATTGTATGCTTGTTGAGAGGCTTGGTGCAGAAGAACCAGTCATAGCACTTGATTTGGCTTGAGTCGTCTTCTACGCGCTGTTGAGCTGCATCGCTAGTGTTTGGGGTTGGCATAAGTATGTCGTCTCCCATGCGCCAGTCTGCGGGCAGGGCGATATGAAAAGCATCTGATGTTTGCAGTGCTATAAGTACGCGTTTAATCTCGTCGAAGTTGCGACCTAGAACCAGAGGGTAGTATATCATGGCGCGTATGGTGCCGTTGGGGTCTATGAAGAATACGGCGCGAACGGCGGCCGTGGTGCTCTCGCTAGGTTGCAGCATACCGTATTGTCGGGCTATGTGCATTCCTACATCGTCTATCAGAGGAAATTCTATTGGTATGTTCTTTATTCCGCGGTACTCGATTTTTTCTGTTATGGTACGCAGCCAAGCGATATGGCTATGTAGTCCGTCCACCGATAGTCCTATAAGCTGGCAGTTGAGTTTTGTAAATTCCTCGTTCATGCTTGCAAAGGTCATAAATTCTGATGTGCACACGGGTGTGAAATCTGAGGGGTGGCTAAAGAGTATTATCCACTTGCCGTTATAATCGGCAGGGAAATTGATACGTCCTTGTGTTGTGCTGGCCTTAAATTCAGGGGCTTTGTCGCCAATCTTTGGCATAGAAATTTGTACTTCGTTTTCCATAGTTAAATTTATTAGGATTTTAGCCGTGTAGCTTCAAGAAGTATGCCTATTTATGTTATCGATAGAATTTAGTTGTAATTATAATGTTGTTTATGGATATGTTTGATCTTAGAAAGTATTGTGTGTTGTTTTTGTGTGTTCTGTACGGAACGGGGATATTTGCTCAAACGACCAAAGTTAGAGGTAGGGTTGTGGATGCTGTGAGGATGGAGCCGTTGCCGTTGGTTAATGTCGAGGTTGATGGTTGTAGTGAGTGCACATCTACGGATCTTCAGGGTTTTTATATGATAGAGCTAGATCAAGCAATAATGGTGGATAGCTTGCAGTTCAGCCTTAACGATTATAATATATGTAGGGTGAAGGTTGTTAATGGCTGCTTCAATGAGGTTGATATAGTGCTTGAGCCATGTGATAAGAAGCAGGGAGTCTTTGGTTGGCCTTGTGTAGACTCTTTGGTCAGGAATGCCCGCAGGCATGAGTATTTTAATACTGAGTATGCCGATGGTGGTTATAGCTGTAAGCTCTACACCAAGATTAATCTGGGCTTGCAGGATTTTACACCCTCGAAAATCAAGAATCAGAATATTATAGACAAGTATGGTTTTGTATTTGAGAATGTCGATACTTCGGTTATGACGGGTAAGAGTTATATCTGGGCTATGGTTTCAGAGTCTAAGGCCAAGCAGTATTATGACCATAAGCTAGAGCCATGCCATGAGCTTATTGAAGCAAGCAATATTTCGGGTGTCAACAATAACCCTCAGCTAGCAAAGTTCACGGGGCAGCTCAATTCTGATATTGATGTCTATGATGATTTTATATCTATACTGAAGGTCGACTTCTTGAGCCCTCTTGCAGAGATTGCTCCGGACTACTACACATATTATTTTATTGATAGCCTAGAGGTGGATTATAGAAAAACTTATAGGGTGCGCTTCGAGCCTAAGAAGATGGTTATTCCTGTGTTCTCTGGTGAGCTGTGGGTGGACTCGGCCAGTTATGCCGTGTGTGAGGCTCATCTGGTCATGGCAAAGGGTGTGGATATGAACTGGGTCAATGCCCTGAGCCTAGATACAAAAAGAAGAATCTCTGATGATGGGGTATGGCTAAAGTGTAGCGAGAGGCAGAAGCTGTGGTTTGCTGTGCTGCCTAACGACTCGTCAAAGTTATACTCTGTGCTACTGCATCGAGGCGTTGATTATAGTGACTTCGATACTTATGAAGAATTGGACCAAGATATAGCTAAGGCCAGAAGTGGTGTTGTTGTTAGCGACTCGGCTCTGTTGCGCAATAATGACTATTGGGATGTTAACAGGGCTTATGCCCTTACCCCCGAGGAGCAAGATGTTTTTTATGTTGGGGACTCTGTGCGCGAAATTATTCAGGCACGTCCAAATCGCAATACTCTGATGAGTCTTATCTTTGGTGGTTATCTTAAAACACGGTACTTTAAGTTTGGACCCTACTATGAGCTGTTTAGTTTTAATGATGTCGAGGATGCCCGTTTTCAGATAGGAGTGAGCACAACGCCAGAGGTATGTGCGGATAGTAAATTTAGTGGCTACCTTGCGTATGGAACTGGGGACGAACGATTCAAAGGCGGTTTCAAATCTGTGTTTATGCTTAGGCGAAATACCCTGCGTAGGTTGACCATTGATATTAAGCACGACCTTGTGCAGCTGGGGCAGGCCGATGATGCGCTGGCCGAGTCGAATATATTTACCTCCATCTTTGCGCGCGACCAGAAGAGAATGAATATGGTCAATAGTTACAGCCTTAGCGGAGACCTTCAGTGGTGCGAGGGAATAAATACAAACCTTACCTTAAGTATAGAGAATGTGTCCACTTCTTCGGAGGTGCCCTTCGTGCGTGCTGATAGTTCGGTGGTAGGCTCGATACAAGTAAGCGGGTTGAGTGTGGCTACTCGATTCTCGTGGGACGAAATAAGCTATGTTGGCCGATATGAACAAAAGTACCTATATTCTAAAAAGCCTTACTTTACTTTTAAGGCCTCGGGTGGAGTCAAGCATGTTTTTATGAACGACTATAACTTCTTGCGTACAGAGCTGGTCGGCCAGTATAGTCTATCGCTTGCTCCGCTGGGAGTATCCCACTTTACACTTACAGGAGGCAAAATATTTGGTAAGGTGCCGTTCTTGCTTTTGAAACTACACGAGGGTAACGGAACCTACTTTTATAGTCAAACAGCATTCTCTTGTATGAACTATTATGAGTTTGCCTCAGACGCGTGGGTGTCCCTTATGTATGAACACGACTTTAGAGGTGTGTTGCTCAAATATGTTCCTCTTATTAAAAAGACCAACTGGCGCACTGTCTTTACGTTGAAAAGTGTTTATGGCTCCATCTCAGATCGAAATAACGGTAGCCTGCCCGATACAGAAGCTGTTCTGGTTTTCCCAAAGGGCATGAGCGAACTCAAGACTCCTTATGTCGAGGCAGGAGTCGGAATTAAAAATATCTTTAGGGTGCTTCGTGTAGACGCAATCTGGCGTTTAACTCATCGCGATACCGATGAATGGCCCCACAATCAGAACTTCGTATTTAACTTTGGAGCTGCATTTACATTCTAGATTGTAGCTTAATTGGATTTTCCCTAGCGAAATATGCTTAAAAAAGACTATCTTTGTTAGCAATTAGACATTTATAAGGAAGGCACTGTTGTGGCTTTAAAATCACAACTTATAGATTTTATTTATATTCTGATTTTTGGTTTATAAATGAAACTCATTTTCCTTGTTGTGGTGATAATTTGTTTTTGAAAGCTTGTTAACCTAAAATTAACGATAGAGATATTGAGGAAAACAAGTATAATGATAGTAATTTTGTATTAACGAAAAGGGATAAAAATGATTTTAATCAATTCTCAATTCTTAAAGATGCTTCGTAATGAGGTGCAGGAAAAAACAAAAAAGAAAATTAATGTATTTAATACAATTAATCCTGAGGCCAAATTATTAAGATTAGATAGCGGAGATGTTTCTCTACCACTTACTCCAAGCGTTATCACTGCTTTGCAGACTAGCGTGTCAGAGATGGGAGACGGAAAAACCTTTCATGGACGAGGACCGATTCAAGGCTATCCCTTTTTGATAGACTCCATAATCAAAAATGATTTTAAGAGTCGCAAGATAAAAATTACCGCAGACGAGGTGTTTATAAACGAGGGCACCAAAGAAAATGTATCAAGTATAGGCGATATATTATGCGGTGATAATAGAGTAGGAATTATAGACCCAGTTTTTCAAACATTTACTTACTCAAACGTGATAAGCAATCGTGCGGGAGAGCTTTCACCAGAGAAAAAATGGGACAATATTATTTATATAGAAGGAGATAAGAGCAACAATTTTATACCTGAGTTGCCAAGTGTTAGACCAGACGTCATTTATCTTAGCTACCCGAACGACCCGACAGGTAGCGTCATGAGTCGTTCAGATTTGGAGAAATGGGTTCGGTACGCGTTGCGAAACGACACACTAATACTATTTGACGCAACTTACGAGGCTTTTATCACAGAGGCAGACGTGCCGCACAGTATTTATGAAATTAAAGGAGCTCGACGAGTGGCTATTGAATTTCGTAGTTTCTCGAAAAGCGGAGGCTTTACCGGCTTACACTGTGGATATATGGTTATTCCTAAGGATATAATCGGATATTCGTTCAGTGCAGAGCAAAGCGTTAGTCTCAACGCTCTTTGGCATAGAAGGCAGACCATTAAGAATAATGCACCCGCATACATTATTCAACGTGCTGCCCAAGCACTCTACACAACCCAAGGAAGAGTCGAGGTTCAACAGAACATCGATTACTATATGAAGAATGCAGAAATCCTGCGTACCGCACTGTCTCGTAAGAAACTGCGCTTCTGGGGTGGAGTTAACGCTCCTTTCATTTGGGTCGAGTCACCTTATGGCTCGTCGTGGGAGTTGTTCGATAAACTTCTTCACGAATGCAACATAATCTCAGCCCCTGGCGATAGATTTGGAGCATGTGGCGAAGGTTACGTTCGACTGAGTGCATTTGCTAATCAGTCCGAGATTATGATGGCTGCTTCACGCATCGCTGATACCTCGTTCTGATAAATAAGAGTGTTGAAACATAATGTTATGTATTGTAGAAAAGAAAGACGTGAGATTGATTTACAGACAACTATTCGCTTTGAATAAATCCTGAATGTAGGATGCAAGTTAATCGAGGCAATTTTAAAAAGTAAAACAAACATTATTTTTAAACATTAAAAAAGACGGAACAATGAAAAAGATATTTCTTTCACTAATGGCTGCAGTTGCAGTATTGACAACATCGGTAACAACAGCAAAAGCAGCAGATTTAGAGCTAGGCGCAGACCTAGTAAGTTCTTATGTATGGCGTGGTGCTTACACAACAGGTGCAAGTTTCCAGCCAAATATTACACTTGGCCTAGGTGATTTCTCTATTGGCGCATGGGGTAGCACTCCAATCGGCTTCTCATCAGACGCAGACGGAATCGGAGCTAAAGAGGTAGACTTTTCATTAGGTTATGCAATAGGTGATTTCTCTATCGGTCTTACAGACTACTGGTGGAGTGGTCAAGGTCTTTCATATTTTGAAGATCACTACTTCGAGGCAACTCTAGCGTATTATTTTGGCGATAAATTCCCATTGACACTTGCAGTATCAACAATGTTCGCAGGTGCAGATAAAGATGAGGTTACAGGAGATCAGTTGTACTCAACTTATATCGATTTGTCTTACGGTTTTGCAATTAAAGATGTTGATTGCGCATTTGGTGTAGGCGTTAGCCCAATGAACGGTGCTTACACAGGTGCTTATGATGATGAGTTCAGCGTATGCTCTATCTCACTTTCAGCAGCTAAAAGCATTCCAGTTACACCAACATTCGACTTGCCAGTATTCGTACAGGCTATCGTTTCGCCATCTACAAATGATGCGTTCCTAGTTTTTGGTCTATCATTCTAAACAACTACAACTATGAAAAAAATACAAGCTATTATAAGGAAAACAAAGTTCGAAGAGGTTAAAGAAGCCCTTTACGACGCAGGTATCGAATGGTTCTCATATATGGACGTTCGCGGTGTGGGTAAAGCACGTCAGGAGCGCATATTCCGCGGTGTTGTTTACGACACAAGTGGTATCGAGCGTATCATGCTTACTATCATCTTGCGCGAGGTTAATGTGGACAAAACTGTTCAGGCAATCATTCGCTCTGCACAAACAGGCGAGGTTGGTGATGGTCGTATCTTCGTAAGCCCAATAGACGAGTCTTACAGTATCCGTACTGGACTTGCCGGTGACAAAACTTTGTATAACGCTGAAAAATAGAAAAAAATGGAAATGGAAACAGTATATGATTTGATGAAGTCTGTGGACACAATTTGGGTCCTTTTGGGCGCAATGCTTGTATTCATCATGCAGTTAGGCTTTGCCATGGTAGAGGCAGGTTTTACACGTTCTAAAAATACAACAAACATATTAATGAAAAACCTTCTAGACTTCTCTGTTGGATCAGTGATGTTCTGGGCTTTAGGTTTCGGTATCATGTTCGGTGCAGGTACATTCGTAGGCGAGATTGATTTGTTCGGCTTGGCAGGATGGACTGGAGATGTACCAGGAGAGGCATTCTTGATCTTCCAAACAGTATTCTGCGCAACTGCTGCTACTATCGTATCAGGTGCCGTTGCTGAAAGAACAAAATTCAGTGCTTACCTTATCTACTCTTTGCTTCTTGGAACATTGGTTTATCCAATCTCAGGCCACTGGGCATGGGGAGGCGGCTGGTTAGCTGACCTAGGTTTCAATGACTTTGCAGGTTCTGCTATCGTTCACTCTGTGGGTGGCTGGTGTGCCCTAGTTGGTGCAGCAATCGTTGGTCCACGTATCGGTAAATACCGCAATGGTAAAGCTTATGCCATACCAGGACACAGCCTTACAATCGCTACTCTAGGTGTATTTGTACTATGGTTTGGTTGGTTCGGTTTCAACCCTTGTTCAGAGCTAGCTATCTCTACTGAGGAGCACCGCGAAATGGTATCTCACGTATTTATGACAACTAACATGGCTGCTGCAACAGGAGCTATCGCAGCAATCATCACTGCTTGGATCAGATACGGCAAACCATCATTGAGTTTGGGATTGAATGGTGTTCTTGCAGGTCTAGTAGGTATTACAGCAGGTTGTAACCTAGTATCAGTAGGCGGTGCAGCACTAATCGGAATCATCTGCGGTGTAGTTATGGTATACGCAGTAAGCTTCTTTGATAACGTAGCAAAAGTTGACGACCCAGTAGGTGCTGTATCAGTACACGGTGTTTGTGGTACTTTGGGTACTATCCTTACAGGTTGCCTTGCAACAGAGTCTGGTTTGTTCTATACAGGTAGCTTCGACTTCCTAGGAGTTCAAACTCTAGGTGCAGTAGCTTACATGGTATGGGCATTGGTTATGGGTTATATCATCTTCAAAGGTATCGATCTTGCAATGGGTATGCGCGTTGAGCGTCGTATCGAGGAAGAGGGTCTTGATATCTACGAGCACGGAGAAACAGCATATAACGCTTAATTATATATATGAAATTATAGTAATACCACCACTAGTAATGTTCTAGTGGTGGTTTACTTAAAAATATAAAATTTTAATAAGCTAATAAAAAAAGTATAGATTATGGCATTGTACATACCTAAAAACTATCGCCCTCGACTCTATCCAGAAACTATGGAGCAGGCAATTCTTATGGTGAAAGAATCCTTTCAGCATGAACTCTCTAAGAGACTACATCTACGTCGTGTTACAGCACCTCTGTTCGTATTGACAGGCACGGGCATAAATGACGACTTGAATGGTACCGAAAGAGCAGTAAGATTTCCGATTAAAGACATGGATGAAAGGAAAGCAGAGGTTGTACATTCGCTAGCTAAGTGGAAGAGAATGAAACTTGGCGACTATCAGATTGCCCCAGGTTATGGTCTTTATACCGACATGAACGCCGTTCGTGCTGACGAGGAGATGGACAACATCCATTCTTTGTATGTTGACCAATGGGACTGGGAGCGCACAGTAACAAAAGAGCAACGTAATCTTTATTTTCTAAAGTCAATAGTAAAAGAGATTTACGCTGCATTAAAAGAAACGGAAAGAAAAGTGTATGAGAAATTTCCTCATATAACACCAGTACTTCCTGATGATATACAATTTATACACTCAGAAGATTTGTTGGCCGAATATCCAGACTTAACTCCAAAACAACGCGAGTATGAGGCTGCAAAAAAATATGGCGCAATCTTCTTAATAGGCATAGGTGGCTTGCTTGAAAATGGCGAGAAGCATGATGGTAGAGCCCCTGACTATGATGACTGGAGTACACCAACAATAGGTGGATACAAAGGTCTAAATGGAGATATTCTTGTTTGGAACGAGATGCTCCAAAATTCTTTCGAGCTTTCGTCTATGGGTATCCGCGTTGACAAGGTAGCCCTAGAGCGTCAGTTGACCATAGCAGGTCAAACTTCTCGCAAAGAACTTCTATTCCACAAGGCACTATTGAATGATGAGATTCCGCTGTCTATCGGTGGAGGTATAGGTCAAAGCCGCTTGAGCATGTTTTTCTTGAAATGTGCACACATCGGTGAGGTCCAATCATCAATATGGCCAGAGGAAATGATTGAAGAATGTAAGAAAAATAATATAACACTTAAATAATTTAACCCCATTAGTAGTATGAGCACTTTACGTTTTCAGGCTCTGAAAGAGGCAATCAGCCACAGAGCAGTAGTATTAGAGAAAAAAGATTCTCGTAATTCAGAATTATTTGCTAAATATGTATTCAACAAAGAGAAGATGCAAAAATATCTTTCTAAGGATACTTTCAAAGCACTAACAGCTTCTATTGACAAAGGTGTAACCTTGGATCGTTCAATCGCTGATGGCGTTGCAAATGGTATGAAACAATGGGCCATGGAGATGGGTGCAACCCACTATACACACTGGTTCCAGCCACTAACTGGCGGTACAGCTGAGAAACATGACGCTTTTGTTGACTTTGATGGCAAAGGTAGCATGATCGAGGAGTTCTCTGGTAAATTGCTTGCGCAGCAGGAGCCAGATGCATCTAGCTTCCCTAATGGTGGTATCCGTAACACTTTCGAGGCTCGCGGATATTCTGCATGGGATCCTACATCACCTGCATTCGTTGTTGGTGACACACTATGTATCCCAACAGTATTCATCTCTTATACAGGTGAGTCACTAGATTATAAAACACCTCTTATGCGTTCTCTAGCATCTTTGAACAGAGAAGCAGTAGGTGTATGTCAATACTTTGATCCTAAAGTTACAAAAGTACACGCTAACTTGGGTTGGGAGCAAGAGTACTTCTTGGTTGACGACGCATTGTGGGCAGCACGTCCAGACCTTGTTATGACAGGTCGTACTCTTATGGGTCATGACAGTGCTAAAAACCAACAGCTTGAGGACCACTACTTCGGAGCTATTCCTTCTCGCGTTCTTGCATTCATGACAGAACTAGAGGTAGAGGCTTTGAAATTGGGTATTCCAGTTAAGACTCGTCACAACGAGGTTGCGCCAAACCAGTTTGAGCTAGCTCCAATCTTTGAGGAAGTTAACCTAGCTAATGACCACAACTTGTTGGTTATGTCAGTTATGAAACGCGTAGCTCGCCGTCACCACTTCCGCGTGTTGCTTCACGAGAAACCATTCAAAGGTGTTAATGGTTCTGGTAAACACAATAACTGGAGTATCGGTACTGACACAGGTGCTAACCTACTTTCACCAGGCAAAAACGCTATGGAAAACTTGCGCTTTGTGACTTTCGTTGCTAATATCTTGATGGCAGTTTACAAACACAATGGTTTGCTTAAAGCGTCTATCTCTTCAGCTACTAACGCTCACCGTCTAGGAGCTAACGAGGCACCTCCAGCAATCATCTCTAGCTTCTTGGGTACTCAGGTTTCTGAGGTTCTTGACAGACTAGAGGCTATCGATACAGACGATACTATCAACTTTGAGGATAAACTAGGTCTTGACTTGGGTGTATCTCAAATCCCAGAAATCTTGCTAGACAACACTGACCGTAACCGTACATCACCATTTGCATTTACTGGTAACCGTTTCGAGTTCCGTGCAGTAGGTTCTTCGGACAACTGTGCTGAGGCTATGCTTACTCTAAACACTATTGTTTCTCACCAGCTTAAAGAGTTCAAAGCAGAGGTAGACGCTTTGATTTCAGCAGGTTCAAGCAAAGAGGTTGCTATTATCACTGTTGTTAAAAAACTTATCACAGCGTCTAAAGCTATCCGTTTCAACGGTAATGGTTATAGCGATGAGTGGAAAGCAGAGGCTGCAGCTCGTGGTCTAGATTGCGAAACTAGCGTTCCAGTTATCTTCGATTCATTTGTCTCAGATGTAACTAAGAAAGTATTTGTTGACTGTGGCGTATTATCAGAGACAGAGATTGTTTCACGTTGCGAGGTTAAATGGGAGACATATACTAAGAAAATCCAAATCGAGGCTCGTGTATTGGGTGACTTGGCTATGAA
Organism: Rikenellaceae bacterium; assembly: GCA_044433305.1. GTDB lineage: Bacteria > Bacteroidota > Bacteroidia > Bacteroidales > Rikenellaceae > JAWXTS01. The sequence continues at coordinate 11,963 of JAWXTS010000014.1, forward strand.
CCACATTATCCCAGTTGCATCAACTTATCAAGCTACTCTTTTGGACAATGTTTATAAGATTAAATCGTTGTTCCCAGATGAGTTCGATACTATGGCTGCTCAAGATGCAACTATCATCAAGAGAATTGTTAACCATATCAACACTATCTCAAGCACTGTAACAGAGATGGTTGAGGCACGTAAAGTGGCAAACCAAATCGAGTGTGAGAGAGAGAAAGCTATCGTTTATCACGATATTATTATACCAATGATGGATACTATCCGTTATAACATTGACAAACTAGAGCTTATCGTTGACGATAGAATGTGGACTCTACCTAAATATAGAGAGTTATTATTTATGCGCTAAAACAAAATATGCGAATATGTTAAGAAATATAGATGTTAATATGCAGCAGGGTCTCTATGACCCTGCTTTTGAGCATGATGCGTGCGGTGTGGGACTTCTCGTGAATATTCACGGAACGAAGTCCCACAAAGTCGTAGAAGACGCCTTGCAAGTACTTGAGAACATGATTCACCGTGGAGCCGAGGGTGCAGACCCTGATTCTGGCGATGGTGCAGGTATTATGATTCAGGTACCTCACGAATTTATACTACTTCAGGGAATCGCAGTTCCTGAGAAAGGCCGTTATGGCTCGGGCCTAGTCTTTATGCCTAAGGACAAGGCTGCCCAAACAACAATCATGGCTACCGCAGAGGCCATAGCTAAATCCGAGGGGTTAGTTATTTCTGCTTTTAGAGATGTCCCTGTTGACAGCTCTATTCTGGGTGAGGCTTCAAAAGCCAATGAGCCAGATATTAAACAAATTGTAGTTGTTCCAGAACAAGAGACAGAGCGTCCATTGGACATTCGTCTTTATCGCTTCCGCAAGCTAATGGAGAACGCATGTAAGGAAATCAAAGATTTTTATATTGTTAGTCTTTCGTCTAAGAACATGACTTACAAAGGTATGCTTACTTCGGCTCAGCTTCGCAACTACTTCTTAGACTTACAGAACCCTGTTCTGACTTCAGGTATCGCGATTGTTCACTCTCGCTTTAGTACCAACACCTTCCCATCTTGGCCATTGGCACAGCCGTTCCGCTTGCTTGGTCACAATGGTGAGATTAACACTATCCGCGGTAACAGACTATGGAGCGAGGCTCGCGAGAGCGTTCTTATGCCAGACAAAGTTGGTAGCATAGACGAGCTTAAGCCGATAGTACAAAAGGGTATGAGTGATAGTGCTTCTTTGGACAATGTGCTAGAGTTCTTTATGCACGCGGGCATGTCGCTACCACACGCACTTGCGATGTTGGTTCCAGAGAGCTTCAATGACAAGAACCCAATCTCAAAAGAGATAAAAGAATTTTACGAGTACCACAGTATCCTTATGGAGGCATGGGATGGCCCAGCTACCTTGATGTTCTCCGACGGACGTTATGCTGGTGGTATGCTAGATAGAAATGGACTTCGCCCAGCGCGCTATGTAATCACCAAAGATGATTATATGGTTGTTGCTTCTGAGGCTGGAGTTTTGACTTTCCCTGCCGAGCAAATCAAAGAGAAGGGTCGCCTGCAACCAGGTAAGATGCTTCTTGTAGATACTGTGGAGGGTAGAGTTTATCATAATGACGAGATTAAAGACGCGCTAGCTGCCGAGCACCCTTATGGTGAGTGGTTGTCTAAGAATCGTATAGATTTGGATGCTCTTTCTTCTGGTCGTAAGGTAGATATTAAAGTCGATGACTTTGAGGTTAAAAAATCAGTATTTGGATACTTCGACGAGGAGGTTAAGCAAGTCTTGTTGCCTATGCTTGAAAATGGCATGGAGCCAACAGGTTCTATGGGTAATGACGCTCCTATACCTCTATTCTCGCAGAAGCCACAGTTGTTGTTCAACTACTTCCGCCAACAGTTTGCTCAGGTTACCAATCCTCCTATTGACCCTATCCGTGAGGAGCTAGTGATGTCACTTACGGGTTATATCGGAGTTATTGATAATAACCTTATTGAGCCATCAGACAAACTATGTAAGATGGTTAAGGTCAACAGACCTATCCTTACAAACCGTGAGCTTGACATCCTAAGAAACATCGGTTACAAGGGCTTCCGCACTATTACACTTGATGCTACTTTCCCTATCTCTGATGGAGATAAGGGCCTTCAAGATGCTATTGATAGACTATGTGCTGAGGCTGAGGCTGCCGTTGAGGGCGATTATAACTACACGGTGCTTTCAGATCGTAACGTTAGTGCCGAGCGCGCTGCTGTACCATCATTGCTTGCTGTTGCTGCTGTTCATCACCACCTTATCGACAAGCGTAAACGTGTTCAGACTGCTCTTATCGTTGAGTCTGGCGAGGTTCGCGAGGTGATGCACTTTGCTCTGCTACTTGGTTATGGTGCTAGTGCCGTTAACCCATATATGTCGTTTGCTATTATCAATGAGTTGGTTTCTAGCCAGCAACTTCAGCGCGACTACCCAACAGCAGAGAAAAACTACCTTAAAGCAATAGACAAGGGACTACATAAAGTTATCTCTAAGATGGGCATCTCGACTATGGGTAGCTACCGTGGTGCCGAACTATTCGAGTCTATCGGTCTTTCTAAAAACGTAGTAGATAAATATTTCAATGGTACATCTTCAAAAATTGGAGGTATAGATACGGCTGAGATATTTAACGATATAAAATATTTCCACGATCACGCTTATTGTGAGGATAGCAACGGTCTTGGAGATTTGGGTCAGTATAGCTATCGCAAGAAAGGCGAGAGCCACGCTTGGACACCAGAGGCTATTGCTACACTTCAGATTTCTACACGCCTTGGTAGCTACAAGAAGTTCAAGGAGTATAGCTCTATTGTAAATGATAAGGTTCAACCTCTATTTATTCGCGACCGCTTGGAGTATAAAGCAGGCAATGCCGTAGAACTAGATAAGGTTGAGTCGGTAGATAGCATCATCAAACGCTTTGTTACTGGAGCCATGTCTTATGGTTCTATTAGCGAGGAGGCTCATGAGGCTATGGCCATAGCTATGAACCGCATCGGAGGTAAGAGTAATACGGGTGAGGGTGGAGAGAACCCTGCACGTTTCAAACCAAGAGAGGATGGCACATCAACACGTAGTGCTATCAAGCAGGTTGCTTCGGGCCGCTTTGGTGTTACAGCTAACTACCTAGTTAATGCAGACGAGATTCAGATTAAGGTTGCTCAGGGAGCAAAACCAGGTGAGGGAGGACAGCTTCCAGGTTATAAAGTAAACGAGATTATAGCCCAGACACGTCACTCAACCCCAGGTATATCGCTTATCTCGCCTCCACCTCACCATGACATCTATTCTATCGAGGACTTGGCACAGCTTATCTTTGACCTTAAGAGCGTGAATCCAGCTGCTCGCATCAGCGTTAAGCTTGTTGCTGAGAGCGGTATCGGTACTATCGCTGCGGGTGTTGCCAAAGCCAAAGCAGATGCAATCATTGTCAGTGGTTGCGAGGGTGGTACAGGTGCCAGCCCTATGAGTTCTATCCGTCATGCAGGTATGCCTTCAGAGATAGGTCTTTCAGAGGTTCAGCAGACACTAGTACTTAACAACCTACGTGGACGCGTTGCACTTCAGACTGACGGTCAGCTTAAGACAGGTCGCGATATTGTTATCGAGGCGTTGCTTGGTGCCGATGAGTTTGGTTTTGCAACTAGTGCACTTATCGTATTGGGTTGTGTTATGATGCGTAAGTGTCACATGAACACTTGCCCTGTTGGTGTTGCCACTCAGAACGAGGAGTTGCGTAAACGCTTTACAGGTCGTGCAGACTACCTTGTAAACTTCTTCACTTTCCTTGCTGAGGAGGTTAGAGAGATTCTTGCCGAGATGGGTTATACAAGTCTTGACGAGATTATCGGTCGCACCGAGCTTCTTGAGGTTAAGGCTCCAACAGGCAATACAAAAATAGATAAGGCAGATCTTAGCCGTATCTTGTTCAGATCTAAAGATAAAACAGAGATATTCCATAATGCAACACAAGAGCACGCGGTGGTTTCTCCACTAAGCGAGGGTCTTGTTGAAGCAATCCAGAGCATAGGTCAAGGCAAAGAACATAGCTTTGAGATTACCAATGTTGACCGTGCTGTTGGTGCCACTATGGCAGGTAAACTTGCTCTTGAGTATGGAGAAGAGGGTCTTGCTGAAGATTCACTTGTTGTTCACTTTAATGGTTCGGCAGGTCAGAGCTTCGGTGCCTTCCTTACTAAAGGTGTTAGCTTCTATCTTCATGGCGAGGCTAATGACTATGTTGGAAAATCGCTTTCAGGTGGTAAGATTGCTATCTTGCCTGCTGAGGGTTCTGATTTCGAGGCTTCGAGCAATGTTATCGCTGGTAATACTATCCTTTATGGAGCTAGCAAAGGTGAGCTTTATGTTAGCGGAACTGTGGGTGAGCGTTTTGCCGTTCGTAACAGTGGAGCTACTGCTGTTGTTGAGGGCGCGGGAGACCACTGCTGCGAGTATATGACAGGAGGTCGCGTAGTTGTTCTAGGCAAAACAGGCAAGAACTTCGCTGCTGGTATGAGCGGTGGTATAGCCTATGTTTGGGATGCTGATGGCAGCTTCGACTCACTATGTAACATGGAGATGGTAGAGCTTTCGTTGGTTGAGTCTAAATCAGATATCAAGGAGCTTACCAAACTAATTCAGAACCACTATGATAGCACTGGCAGTGTCTTGGCACAAAAGATTCTTGCTAGTCCATCAGAGTATATTGGTCAATTTATCAAAGTAATGCCTATTGAATACAAGAAAGTGCTTCACGACCTAGAGGCTAAAGCACTTGCTGCACGTATCGAGGGTGTTCAAAGAGATTTTTAATTATTATTAGTTATGGGAAATCCTAAAGCATTTTTAACTATAAAAAGAAAAGAGGCTGGCTACCGTCCTATTCAAGAGCGTGTAACAGATTTTGGCGAGGTAGAGCAGACTCTAAATACAGAAGATAGGCAGCTACAAGCCTCTCGTTGTATGGATTGTGGAGTACCATTCTGTCACTGGAGTTGCCCATTGGGCAATCGCCAGCCAGAGTGGCAAGATTTAATATATAAAGGCGAGTGGCGCAAAGCTTATTTGAACCTACAAGAGACAGACGACTTTCCAGAGTTTACGGGACGTATCTGCCCTGCATTGTGCGAGAAAGGTTGCGTCTTGGCCAAAACTGGTGAGGCAATCACCGTTCGCGAGAATGAGGTTTCTATCATAGAGCGAGCCTTTGCCGAAGGTTATGTTCAGCCGATAGTACCTAAAAAACGTAGCGGCAAGAAAGTAGCTGTTATAGGGGGAGGCCCAGCAGGTATGGCTTGTGCCAACCAGCTTAATCAGGCAGGTCACCTAGTTACTGTATATGAGAAAGACGACGCTGTTGGTGGACTTTTGCGCTATGGTATTCCAGATTTCAAACTTAATAAAAACATTATCGACCGCCGTGTGAAACTTATGGAGGCTGAGGGTGTTAAGTTTGAGCTTAATGCACATATAGGTATCACTTGCGATATTCGTACTCTTGAAAAAGAATACGATGCGATTTGTATCACTATTGGTTCTGGTGTACCAAGAGACCTTCAGGCCTCAGGCCGCGAGCTTCACGGTATACACTTCGCGCTTGACTTCTTGAAGAATCAAAATACAGCTGTTGCCGAGCGTACTATTGTAGACCCAGAGTCACCACTATCAGCTAAGGGCAAACGTGTTCTTGTTATCGGAGGTGGAGATACAGGTTCAGACTGTGTTGGAACATCTATCCGTCAGGGTGCTGCCAGCGTAACTCAAATCGAGATTATGCCTATGCCACCTGAAGGCACCAACCCAGATACTCCATGGCCTTATTATCCAAATGTACTTAAGGTATCTAGCTCACACAAAGAGGGTTGTACTCGTCGTTGGAGCTTGGCCACAAACCGCTTCTTGGGTAAAGATGGTAAACTTGCAGGCGTTGAGGTTAAGTCTACTGAGACTGGCGAGGTGGAGATTATTCCAGCAGAGATGGTGCTTTTGGCAATGGGTTTTGTTCACCCAGTACACGAGGGTATAGTTGATGTTTTGAGCCTAGATGTTGATGGCAGACAAAATATTGCATGTAGTAGTAGTATGGAAACCACAAAAAATGGTATATTTGTGGCGGGAGACGCAACAACAGGTGCCAGCCTTGTCGTAAGAGCTATTGCTTCGGCTCGTCAGGCAGCCCAAGAAATAGACGCCTACCTGAAAAATACTAAATAAAAACATGGAACAACTAAAGCACGAATGTGGCGTGGCGATGATACGTCTACGCAAACCGATTGATTATTATACTCGCAAATATGGCAGCCCTTGCTATGCTCTAGATAAGATGTATCTTCTTATGGAAAAGCAACACAACCGTGGGCAAGAGGGTGCAGGTCTATCTTGTGTTAAGATTACGGCCAAACCAGGTGAGGAATTTATCTTTCGTGAACGTGCCGAGGGTAGTGGAGCTATAAGTGAGATTTTTGCTACGATGAATCGTCAGATTTTTGAGGAGAAAGATCTTTCACATAAGCCCTTTATAGGTGAACTGTATATGGGACACTTGCGTTACAGTACCACAGGTCGTAGCGGAATATCTTATGTCCACCCCTTCCTTCGTCGCAATAACTATCGTGCTAACACTCTATCTGTTTGCGGAAACTTTAATATGACCAATGTCGATGAGATATTCAAATCATTGACTGATGGCGGTCAGCACCCACGTCGCATAGCCGACACAACGGTGCTGCTAGAGCAAATTGGCCATAGAATAGACCGCGAGATAGATATGCTATATGAAACTTATCATACTAAGGATAGGACCAAGCAGGAGATTACGCGACTTATAGAGCAAAACATAAAGCTCGAAAATGTGTTGCGCTCTTGTGCCCCAGTATGGGATGGTGGTTATGTTATATGTGGTCAGACGGGCAGCGGAGAGAGCTTCGCTGTGCGTGACCCTAATGGTATACGTACAGCCTTTGTTTATCAGGATGAGGAGATTGTGGTTATCACATCCGAGCGTCCTGTTATTCAGACAGCACTTAATGTTCCTGCCGACTCTATACGTGAACTTGCTCCAGGCGAGGCCGTGATAGTAGGCGAGAATGGCCAGGCGCGCTTTGCTCAGATTGTAGAGCCTAAGCTTGCCCTGCCTTGTTCGTTTGAGCGTATATACTTCTCGCGTGGTAGCGACAAGGATATTTACCTTGAGCGTAAAGGTCTAGGTGCGGGCGTTGTGCCAGATATACTTAAGAGCATAGGCAATGACATACCAAATACCGTATTGTCATTTATCCCAAATACTGCGGAGGTTGCTTTCTATGGTATGATAGAAGAATTTAATATTCAGCTCGACAAGAGCAAGGCGAAACAGATTCTTGCTGTCAACAGTGCTGGGAATGTTATCTCGGCCGAGCAGCTCAATGAGGTACTTTCTCAAAAGGTAAGACTAGAGAAGGTTGTCATCAAAGATATTAAGCTTCGTACCTTTATCACCGAGGGAGCAAGCCGTAAGGACCTTGCCAGCCATGTGTATGATATTACTTATGGCACAGTGAAAGAGGGCGTTGACAATCTTGTTGTTATAGATGACAGTATTGTTCGTGGAACAACGCTTAGAGAGAGCATCATAAAGATTCTTTCAAGGCTTAATCCTCGTAAGTTGGTTGTCGTGTCATCATCACCACAGATACGCTACCCAGACTTCTACGGCATCGACATGTCTAATATAGGCGACTTGATAGCCTTTAGAGCTGCCGAGGCACTAGCACCAGAGGGATTCATAGATTCTATCTATGCTAAGTGTGTTGCGCAGAAAGATTTAGAGGCTTCTCAGATGAAGAACTATGTTGATGAGTTGTACTCGCTATTTACGCCAGAGCAAATCTCGGCTAAGATAGTAGAGCTTGTTACTCCAGAGGGAATAACTTGTCCGCTAGATATTATCTTCCAGAGTGTTGAGTCGCTACATAATATATGCCCTAACCACCCTGGTGACTGGTATTTCACTGGCAACTATCCAACATCTGGAGGTGTCAAACAGTTGAATAATGCATTTATGGCCTACTACGAGAAAGCCAAGATGTAGAATTGACATAACAAACACAACAGAACAAATAAAGGCAGCCTTTGCGGGCTGCCTTTATTGTTTTAGGGAGAATCACTAATTTCCTAGTGATTGTGAGAACACTCGTGGTCATCGTCGTGGCTGCTGCATGCAATGCCAGAGTCTTCAAGCATACCCGATAGGTAAGCTTCAACTACTTTGTCGGCCATACCTGCGCAACCTCTTATCACATCAATGTCGCTGCTGGCAAGCTTGTTCATTGCACCATCACCCATATTGCCTGCGAGCATAAGGGTTACACCCATCTCATGTAGAGTTGTGGCGATGTTAGATTTGCAGCCACAGCCCTGAGGAGACTCTAGGGTTTGTTGTGATACAACTTCGTCCTCATTGATTGTGTAAATTGTGTAGTAAGCACAGTGACCGAAGTGGTCATCTACTTTTGAATCTTTTGTTGGAACAGCAATTTTCATGATATAAGTTATTTATTGGTTATTATACTCTATTTTATACATGCGAAGGTATAACTTATTTGCTACCGTTGTACTCCTAGAGGCAAAAAAAGGTCTACATTTTGCTGGCAAGTTCAAAATGTAGACCAAGAAGATGATTTTGGCAAGGTTGTAAGGGACCTTAAAAATCAAATTTTATTGTAAATATTGTATCTATATAAACGATAGTTACTCGTCCATTCTAACAGTTATGTTGTCGTAGGCGAAGTATGAAGGAACGTTGAAGCCCCGTGAGTTAGAAGGAGTGCCTGATATGTTGAATTTAACACTTGCAACCTTACCCAAAGATTTTAGATGGAATAGAGTCCACTCCTCTAGGCAAACACCGTCTCTTAGGAAATCGACAGATACAGTGCCCGTAACATTACCGTCTAGGTCATAACCAATGGCTGTAAGTGTTACGTAGTCATCAGCGGTGATAGTAGTCTGGTAGTCTCCATTTTTCATGAAGTCGATAGCTAGTGTGCTAGGAACAACGTACATAAACTCTATTGTGCGCTCTACACCATCTTTGAAGTAGATATATGGAAGCTCTGTTTCTGAGTTGTAGTCAAGATCTTCTGTGTAACCATAGCACATAGCAAAGTTGTTTGAGTTTTTGTGACCTGCTTGGCCATCTGCGCCAACTGATACAGATAGCTGAATGTCATAACTTAGGCTAGCGTCTGTGTTATAGTAGTTTGAGATTGCGTGACCACCAGCTGAGTAGTTCTTGCCATATGCTCCTGAAAGCAATTCTGAAGCTAGCTCTGTGTTGCCCTCGTCATACCAGTTGTAGTCTGAGAAGTAGCACCATAAATCTGTGTCATATGTGCCGTAAAGCAATGAACTGCCATAGTACTGGTCGCCGATAAGTGAGCTCCAGTCGCTACTTCCTAGATAGTTGCCAGTGCCTTTGTAGTCGGCATCCTCGAATGTTAGGATAGCGAATTTTTGTGTTGAAGCTGTGAATGAGTCGTTGTCAGAACAGCTGAAGATTGTAGCCGCAAAAGCTAGTAGAAAGAAAATCTTTTTCATAAGTTGTATTTAAATAAAATTAGTTGCAAAAGCTTATTCTCCAAGACCTATCCCTATTAGAATTGGGGGTTGATTTTGGAAAGTGCGCCACTTTAAAAAGCGTGCTAGCAACAAAAAGAATTATACGAAAAAAACTTCTTGATGGTTTAAGGCCGTTTACCCGCAGACCGCAAATCCCAAAATACTATTGGCAGGTCTTCTGACTTGTTCCTTGATTGATGCCTTCCCAACGAAAGTCAGTGGCAAAAGAAATATCAATCAAATAATCTTCTACGAAGATTGGAACTTACAGCAGCGGGAACTGTTCGGGATTTACACCCGATTCCCTTTTAATTCACGTCACCCTAGGTAATCATCTTCCGATAAAGAAACCAACAATCAGCTCTTTCTCTAAGCCGAGCCTCATCTTTCGATAAGCAATCCGACAATTTTAAGCCGAGCCTCATCTCTTATTAAGAGAAACTTCACCTCTTAATAAGCCGATAATCTACGCGGGGTGGCATTGAAACCAACGTGGTACAAAGGTAGACAACTATTTGTTAAATGCAAAAAAATAATGAAAAAAGTCTGGAAGCAATTAAGCAACCAGACTTTTTCTTAAGTGTTCTTAAGAGCTAGATTGAACCTCCGATTTCCCACCAGAAGGCTCTAAGCCCTAGGTGTTCATTCTTTTTATCTAGCTCGGATAGGGCAGCCAAAAATTTATCTGCCTCGCTCTTGCCCTCGACAAAAGAATAAATTGCTGAGTTCATTGTTGGCCATGCGTGAGAGCCTAGGTGAGGCTCGCCACCGTTTGAGCCGCGTCCAGCAACAGCATCCCAGCCAGTGTAGCCTTTGATGCCGCGGTGACTCATTATCTCAAGCACCTCGTCGTGAAGTGCTTGATTATATGTTATAAAGATAGCTATCATGATTATTCTTCTTTAAGTTGTTTGCGTGTACGGTTAACGCTGCCAGCGGCAAAAGTACCATACAACACAGGGATAAGTATCAAGGTGATAAGTGTTGAGAACGACAGTCCCCATGCAACTGACATACCCAGTGGACGCCACATCTCAGAACCAGTGCCTGTACCCGTTGCCATAGGAACCATACCAAGAACAGTTGTCATGGTGGTCATAAGGATAGGGCGTAGACGAGAGCGTCCCGATGTTGTGATGGCGGCAATGATGCCCATGCCACGCTCACGACAAAGGTTTATGTAGTCGATAAGCACGATACCGTTGTTTACCACAATACCGATAAGCATCAGAATACCTAGTAGGGCCATAACACCAAGCGGTGTGCCTGTAATCCAAAGGCCTAGCAATACTCCAATTACCGCAAACGGTATAGAGAACATGATAACCAGAGGATAAGAGAATGACTCGAACTGAGAGGCCATAACGATAAATACAAGTATCACGATTAGAGCCATCAGCAAGAACATGTCGCTGAAGGTGTCCTGCTGGTCCTCGAAGCTACCGCCGAACTTCCAAGTTATGTTTGATGGTATCTCTACCTGCTCCATAGTTCTTGTGCCCGCAGCAACAACCTCACTCATTGCGAAACCTTCCTCGGCAATACATGATACCGTGATTATACGCTCGCGGTCCTCACGCTCGATGCTTGGAGGTGTTAGTGCCTCAACAACTGTTGCTACGTCGCGAATCTTGACTCCGTTGCCTAGTGCGTTGTAGATAGTGATGTTCTGAATGTCGTCGATAGTTTGACGATACTCTTTAGCATAACGAACAATGATGTCATACTCGTCACCATCCTCACGGTACATAGAAGCGGTAGAGCCATTAATACGGTTACGTAGGTAAGTGGCCGCTGTGCTTACGTTAAGGCTGTTAAGGGCCAGTTTCTCGCGATCAAATTCTATTTGGAACTCAGGTGTGTATTGGTCGCGGCTGATGGTCACCTCAGAGCAAGATGGGTCTTGAATCATAAGCTCCTTAATCTGCTGTGCTATGCGGTCTGTTTCGTCAAAGTCGTAACCTATGATGTCGATATCGACAGAAGTCTGACCACCAACACCACCACGTGAACCACCCTCTGTCAAGGTGTAGGTACGTATCTGAGGGTATTGATTCAAGTCTTGACGCATGAGTGCTCCAATCTCGAAGAGTGTACGCTCGCGCTCTTCCATGCTTGTAAGAGCGATGTTGTAAGATATGATGTGAGAACCATTATCAGATAGAGAGGCAAAGACGTTGTCGCTAGCTGCCGAACCCTCGGTAACACTTATAGCTCTAATCTCAGGGTATTTCTCTACAAACTCTCTCTGTATATCTAGAGCCACCTCGCGAGTAATCTCTTGGCGAGTACCTACTGGAAGCTCGACCGATAGGCTAATGCGGGCATTATCCTGTGATGGGAAGAACTCAGTTTTAAGTTGAGGGGCAATGAATAGAATAGAGGCTGCAAGCATAGCAACGGCACAGCTAATAACAACTGTTCTGTTGCGCACAGCCCAGTTTAGTAGCTTCTCATAGCCTACATCTAGTTTTCTAAGTCCTTTGCTTGTTGGGCCAAATACAATCTGTTGGAACTTACTCTTCTTGGTGCTTAGTCTAAGCATTCTAGAGCACAACATAGGTGTTAGGGTAAGGGCCGCAAGTGTAGATATGGTAAGGATGATTGTTACCATCCATCCTAGCTGTCTGAACAGGATGCCTGCCATACCTGAAACCATCGTAAGTGGCAAGAATACCGCGATAGTGGTAAGGGTAGATGCCATAACCGATAGACCAACCTCCTGAGTTGCGAAGATAGCGGCTTGTTTAGGGCGGCTTCCTCTCTCGATGTGGGTTGTGATGTTCTCAAGTACCACGATGGCATTATCCACCACCATACCTATGGCTATGGATAGCGCACTCATAGATATGATATTCAGGGTGTTGCCCGTAGCAAGAAGATATACAAGAGCACCTAGAAGCGAGATAGGAATAGTAAGGATAATTACAAAAGTAGCTCTCCAACGCTCAAGGAAGACAAGAACCACAAAGATTACGATGATGAAAATCATTGCGATAGTTCTCTTCAACGAGTTGATAGTGTCGACGATGTTCTCTGAAGTATTGATAATCATACCTATCTCCACATCTGAAGGAAGGTTAGCCTGAAGCTGAGGCATGATGGCCTCAATCTGCTCAGCGATGTTTACAGAGTTGGCACCAGATTGTTTCTGGATAACGATGATACCACCGATTTCATCACCAATAAATACCTCTTGGGCACGCTCTTGCTGAGTGTCTTCTACCGTTGCAATATCTTTAAGGTAAACAGTGGCTCCGTTGTTGACTCCAACAACAAGGTTTAGAATCTCATTTATGCCAATAAACTCTTGTTGAACACGGGTAGAGTAGGTGTGTGAACCTATATCAATACTGCCTGCTGGTGTGTTAAGGTTCTCGCTAGCGATGATGCTAGAGATACCCTCAATGGTAAGGCCATAAGCCTCTAGCTTTAGAGGGTCGCAGTGAACGTGAATCTCGCGCTCTGGAATACCGCTGATAGAAACGGTACCAACGCCGCTCACGCGAGCAAGTGGTGTAGCCACATAGTCGTCTAGGATTTTGTACAATCCCGGCATACTCTCTTTTGCTTTAACCGACATTACCACGATAGGAATATCCTCTGTACCAAATTTGAATAGTATAGGTGTTGAGGTTCCATCAGGTAGTGTTGTTACCATATCCAGTTTGTCGCGCACATCATTTGTGGCCACGTCAATGTCGGTGCCATATTCAAACTCTAGAGAAACGATAGACAAGCCCTCGCTTGATTTTGAAGTCATGGTCTTTAGGTCGCTGACACTATTAAGAACGTTCTCAATAGGGCGCGATACATTGGTCTCGATGTCGGCAGCACTAGCACCACTGTATGATGTCATAACCATAATCGCGTTGGTTTCGATCTCTGGATACAAGTCTACTGAGAGCTTGCTGAGCGAGAAGAAACCGAATATAGCTACGGCAACAAAGACTAGGGCTGTGGTGACCGGTCTGTTGACGGCTGTTTTATATATACTCATCGTGTTCTTATTTTATTGTTTGAACTTGCATTCCGTTGGTCAATGCTACGTGACCTGATGTTATTACTTGGTCGCCATCAGACAAGCCTGAGAGAATCTCGTATTGGTTGTCGAACATACGTCCTAGTTCTACTTTGCAGAACTCAACTGTGCCATTTTTGTAAACATATACATAGCGGTCGCCAGAACCTGTTTGTTTTACTATGGCAACATCTGGAACTAGTACACGGTTCTCTACACCATAAGAGATGTTTACACGTGCAAACATACCTGGAAGAATCTTGTTGTCTGAGTTAGAAACCTCAATCTCGACTGGGAAGGTACGTGTTGAAACGTCGATTTTTGGGTGGATAAGTGATACACGGCCCGTGAACACTTGATTGCCATAGGCTTCGGTTGTAACATTTACGCTCATGCCCTTTGTGATTTTTGTGAACATGCTCTCAGAAACATTAACAACAAGTTTCACTGGGTTGATTTGCTCAACAACCAAGATTGCTGAACCACCACTATACATATCGCCATTATCCAAATTGCGTGCTGTGACAACACCCGAAATAGGGCTTGTAAGCACAGTGTTGATGCTCTGGTTGTTGTAGTTTTCGGTAGAGATGTCTAGAGCAAGCTTGCGTGCATCCCACTCTGATTTTGACACGCCGCCGATTTTATAAAGCTCGTCTATGCGCTCAAACTCAATGCGGTTGTTCTCTAGCTGAACAGCTATTTGTTTTAGTTGGTTGTCGTCCATGGTAACTAGCTTCTGGCCTTTGTTTACTTTGTCGCCCACCTCGACCAAAATCTCCTTGATGCGAAGAGCTGTCTGAGGAGCGATGTTGTTGATGACCTTAGACTCTACTGTGCCCGTTAAGGTGTTTGTTTGTTCAACGTCTTGACTATATACAGTTTCAACAGTTACCTTAGGTACTTGTACCTCTTCCTTTACTTCGACCGCTTTGTCGCCCTTGCCTCCACAAGAGATAAGCACAGATGCAGCTAGTAATGATGCAATGATTTGTGTCCTTTTCATTATTTTTTTCGTTTGTTTAATATTTACTAATTTAGAATTTTGATGTTTCACCTGTAAGTTTTGCAAGTGATGTTTGTGCAATCATATAACTATATGCCGCTTGATTCATGTATAGGCGTGCCTGAGTTAGGGCAAGCTGAGAGTCGTTAACCTCTAGCTGGGTGCCTCCACCAATCTCATAACGGCGAACTGCAATGTTGTAGCCTTTTTCGGCTTGCTCGACACTAGATGCTGCTGCTGCATATTGCTTGATGGCAGTATTTATGTTGTCTACAGCCTGAGACATTGCAACCTTAAGACTACGCTCTGCATCTGTGCGTTGAAGCTCAAACTGGTCTATGTTAATCTTGGCCTGTGCCACGTCGCTACGGCGTTTGCCACCAGCGAAGATAGGAATCGAAAGGCTTAGTCCTGCAACCGAGTAAGGAATCCATTCATAGCTGCTAATCTTGAAGTCATCGTTCATAGCACTGTAACTGTATGAGAAAGACAGTGCCAGAGTAGGTAGGTTGGCAGCACGTGTAACCTCTAGTGCTTTGTCAAGCTGACGGCCTTGAATCTCCAGCTGCTTTAGGGTGCTGTTGTTTTGTAGGCTCAGCGTATTCTTGTTTGGTTGAATAAACGTCTTGTAGTCTGATAGGCTACCGCTGCATTCAATCTCTTGGTCCAAATCTATGCCTAGCAGGGCTTTTAGCTGCCATTCGCCTAGCTCAATGGCGTTTTGCGCGCTGTATAGGTCTGGCTCAGCATTCTTAACAGCAACGTCGGCTCTGATAAGGTCGTACTCAGATGTTGTTCCTACGTTATATTTCTGTTCTACATTCTTGTAGTTTTCAACTGCATTGTCGTAAGCCTCTTTAAATACATTATAAGAGTCGCTAGCCAACAAGATGCCGTAGTAAGCGTTAGATACCTGCTCGATAAGGTCTATACGTGATGAGCTGGCTTGTTCGATTGCTAGCTCAACATTCATACCTGATATGGCAAGGCTTTTCCAAAGGGCCACTGATACCAAAGGCGCGGTGGCTGTAACGCCTGCCTGCCAGTTGTTGTCCTGACCGATGGTGATTTTTGTTGACTCACCTCCCATGTTCATATACATGGCTTGTTTTTGGATTGTGCGTTGGTATGATGCGCTAGCGTCTATTGTTGGGAACAGTGCTGCATAGCTGCCTTTCTTTGCATACTGACTCTTTGTTATCTCTTGGTCTGCTACCATAATGGTAGGGTTCTCGCTAAGTGCGATTTCAAGTGCGTCCTCCAGAGTCAACTTTAGTGGTGACTGCTGTGCCATAACTCCTAGGGTACCCATGGAGCTTAAAAGCATGGCAATTACAAATTTTCTACATCTCATATTTTTATCCGTTTAGTTTTCATTTAATTAGTATTTAACGTCTTTTGTTATTGTTTTATTACTCTTAATAAGTCTTGACCTTGCTCTGTTACCAGCGATTGCATCAATGTTTGTAATACTCTGGCAAACAGCTCTGGAGTTACGCGTTTTGATGGCTCCTCACTCATGTTATAACTATGATAGCACTTCCACATTGTAGATAGTATCTCAAAGTCCTCTATGCTTTTGAGTAGTCCGTCTTCTACGCCTCTTGCATAAATTTGCTTTGTGCAGTTTTGTATGGCCAGAATATCTTTCTCTAACATGGTGTTGTTAGCAGTAGCGTAATTCTTTATATCTTTATAGAATGATGGTGAGAAATTATAGAAGATTGTATAAGCAGAGACTCCGAGGGTAAATATTGCTTCCAAGGCAGCTCTGGTATCTCTAATGATTAAGATGCTTGTTAACTGTTTATCTAGACGAGCACTCTTGTCCATGATGCAGGCGTTTATAAGTTCTTCTTTAGAGCCGATAGATTCATAGAGTGTTCGCTTAGATGCTCCCAATTTTGAGGCTATTTCGTCCATATTTACGGCCTTTATTCCATAGCGAGAAAAAAGATCAGAAGCACATTCTATAATTTCGTTTTTGGTCATTATTAATATTTGCTGAATTCAACCTGCAAATGCAACTGAATTCATATTAATAATTTGTTTAAATTTTTCATTTGGTGTGAGGTATCCGAGTCTTTTACGAGGACGATTATTTAGCTTGTTTT
>JAWXTS010000015.1:0-28350 GCA_044433305.1 Rikenellaceae bacterium
TACTCGGCTTCGATATGAATATGTGGCTACTGCTGGCCTACATGACCTTAATGCCAACTCTGCTGCCAAACTACTTGCTTATGTACGGACTAAAGAAGGTAAAACCTGCACTCTCAAGCGTTTACATGTACGTACAACCCGTGGTGGCAACCATAATCTCTGTGATATTTGGGCTGGGCACTCTTGGCTGGACAAAGGCGTTTTCGGGCTTGGTAGTGTTCATGGGAGTGCTGCTTGTGGTTAGTTCCTATAACAGTAAAGCACATCCATTGAACCATAAAATCGAAGGGTAGTTTAAAATATTTGCTATTGATATATTTTTTCTGATAAAAATGTGTAAATTTGTGCCTTAAAATACATAATATGGGCAACGTGAAATTCAAAGAATATAAAGGTCTTAACCTCCCACAGACTGCGGAGGAGATACTAAATAGCTGGGACACCAACGATACATTCCACAAATCTATCACCTTGAGAGAGGGTCAACCTACGTTTGTTTTCTACGAAGGACCTCCTTCTGCCAATGGCACCCCTGGTATTCACCACGTTATGGCCCGCACCATAAAAGACATCTTCTGCCGCTATAAAACACAAAAGGGATTTCTTGTTCACCGCAAGGCTGGATGGGATACTCACGGCCTACCCGTAGAACTTGGTGTAGAGAAAAAACTAGGCATCACAAAAGAAGATATAGGAACCAAAATCTCTATCGAGGAGTACAACAAAACCTGCCGCACCGAGGTAATGAAATACACATCGGAGTGGGAGGAGCTTACTCGCAAGATGGGATACTGGGTTAATATGGACGACCCATATATCACCTATGACAACAAATATATCGAGACCCTATGGTGGATGCTTGCCGAGCTACATAAGAAAGGTCTTCTCTATAAAGGCTACACAATACAACCTTACTCTCCTGCCGCAGGTACTGGACTCAGCAACCACGAGCTTAACCAGCCAGGCTGCTACCGTGACGTTAAGGACACAACGGCCACAGTACAATTCAAGGTTGTGCGCAACCAGAAAAGCCAGAAGATATTCGAGGGCACAAGTGGCGAGCTTCACATCTTGGCATGGACAACAACACCTTGGACCCTGCCTTCAAACACAGCTCTAGCCGTAGGTGCAGGCATCACCTACCTTAAAGTAAACTCTTTCAACCCATATACTTCTGCTCCAATAACTGTAATCATAGCCAAAGACCTTGTGGGCAAGTACTTCCCTGAGAAGAACGCTAAGATTGCCATGGACGAGTACAAGGGTGATGGTAAGAATATACCTTTCGAAATTGTTGGCGAATACAAGGGCAGTGACTTGGCAGGTGTAGAATACGAGCAACTTATACCATGGATTAACCCTCAGGGAGATTCATTCAGAGTTATCACTGGCGACTTTGTTACCACAGAAGATGGTACGGGCGTTGTACACATAGCTCCTACCTTTGGTGCTGATGACGACCGCGTAGCAAAACAAAACGGCATCGTGCCTCTAATGGTTACAGACAAAGACGGCAAACGCCAGCCTATGGTTGACCGTAGCGGTAAGTTCTTCCTTATCGAGGACATGGACGCCAGCTACGCCGCACAAGCCATAAGCGAAGAATATAAAGAATATCAAGGTCGTTACGTTAAGAACGCCTACGACGATACGCTAAAAGAAAACGACCCAACGCTAGATATAGACATCTGCGTGATGTTGAAAAACTCTAACCGCGCATTCAAGATAGAGAAACACAGCCACAGCTACCCACACTGCTGGCGTACAGACAAACCTGTGCTTTACTATCCTCTAGATTCATGGTTTATCAAAACCACAGCCCTACGCGAGCGCATGATAGAGCTTAATGCTACCATCAACTGGAAACCTGCTTCGACAGGTAGCGGACGCTTTGGCAAGTGGCTTGAGGGACTTGTAGACTGGAACCTTTCACGCTCACGCTACTGGGGAACGCCACTGCCTATCTGGGCTGACGAGAACCGCGAGCAGCTACTATGTATAGAGTCTGTATCTCACCTAAAAGCTGAGATTGACAAATCTGTGGCAGCAGGCTTCATGAGCGAAAACCCTCTAGCTGACTTTGTCGAGGGCGACTTCTCAAAAGAAAACTACGATAAGTTCGACCTTCACCGTCCTTACGTAGACAATATAATATTGGTCTCTGACTCAGGCAAAAAGATGTTCCGCGAGAGCGACCTTATCGACGTTTGGTTCGACAGCGGCGCCATGCCTTATGCTCAGGTTCACTACCCATTCGAGATTAGCAAGGACGAGTTCTCTAAGCTCTACCCTGCCGACTATATCGCCGAGGGCGTAGACCAGACACGTGGTTGGTTCTTCACTCTGCACGCTCTGGCAACTATGTTGTTTGACTCTGTGGCCTTCAAGAACATCATCTCTAACGGTCTTGTGCTAGACAAAAACGGCAACAAGATGAGTAAGCGACTAGGCAATGCCGTAGCTCCTTTCGAAGTGCTAGAGAAGTATGGCCCAGATGCTGTTAGATGGTATATGATAAGCAACTCTCAGCCTTGGGACAACCTTAAGTTTGACCTTGATGGCGTGGACGAAGTACGTCGTAAGTTCTTCGGCACCATGTACAACACATACAGTTTCTTCGCCCTATATGCCAACGTAGATGGATTTACAGGCACCGAAAAAGAAATTCCTATCAACGAGCGTCCAGAGATTGACCGTTGGATTATCTCTCTACTTAACACCTTGGTTAAGAACGTCACCGAGTCACTAGAGAGCTATGACCCAACCCCTGCGGCACGCTACATTCAGGATTTCGTTAACGAGAACCTATCGAACTGGTATGTGCGCCTAAATCGTAAAAGATTCTGGGGCGGCAGCATGAACGATGATAAGCTTGCAGCCTACCAAACGCTATACACTTGTCTGGACACAGTGGTGAGACTAGCATCTCCATTCGCTCCATTTATCACCGAGCGCATATTCAGCGATTTGAACGCCATGTCATCACGCCACAGCGAAGAATCAGTACACCTTGCTAGCTTCCCTGAGGCTGACATGAGCCTTGTAGATAACCAGCTAGAGGAGATGATGGCCATAGCACAGAGACTATCTTCTATGGTTCTTGCCCTACGTCGCAAGGTGAATATCAAGGTGCGTCAGCCACTAACAAAAGTGCTTATCCCTATCCTTGAGCCAAGCATGAAGAGCAAAATCGAAGGCATCAAAGAGCTTGTGCTTACCGAGGTAAATATCAAAGATATGGAGTTTATCGAAGATACTGTTGGCGTAATCACAAAACGTATCAAGCCTAACTTCAAGACACTAGGTCCTCGTTATAGCAAGCAGATGAAGCAGATTTCAGCACTTGTGGCAGGATTCACCCAGGCAGACATAGCCGAACTGGAGCGCACAGGAGTATGGAACACAACCATAGACTCGCTAGAGATAAACACCACCACAGCCGACTTTGACATTAGCTCAGAGGATATGCCAGGCTGGCTAGTGGCATCGGAAGGCAAGCTGACCGTGGCCATGGACATAACAATAACCGAAGAGCTGCGCCGCGAAGGTATAGCACGCGAGATTATCAACCGTGTACAAAACATCCGTAAGGACAGCGGCTTTGACGTTACAGACAAGATTAACATACAGATAGAAAAAAACGATTCGATAGAAGGTGCAATAGCCGACTTTGGCAACTACATAGCATCTCAGACGCTGGCTCTGAAGATAGATATGTGTGACAAGATTGACGCTCAAAACACCTTTGAGGAAGAAGTTGACAACTATATGCTACGCATAGCTATCGAGAAGGCAGTTTAAATATAAACACGAACAGCAATTATCGAGGCGCAATTTATTACAGTATAAATATTTTAAATTTATAACTATGACAGATTCAGAAAGAACAAGGTACTCAGACGAAGATTTGGCTGAGTTCAAGCAGATTATCCTCGATAAGCTCGACCAGGCTAAGGCCGACTATGAAATTCTACGTGCCACAATCACACACACCTCAAGCAATGACACTGAGGACACCTCTCCGACCTTCAAGGTTCTTGAGGAGGGCGCGGCGACATTGTCTAAGGAGGAGTCTGGACGATTGGCACAACGCCAGCAGAAGTTTATCCAGCACTTGGAGGCGGCACTAATTCGCATACAGAACAAAACCTATGGCATCTGCCGCGAGACAGGCAAGCTGATACCTAAGGAGCGTCTACGCATTGTGCCTCACGCAACACTTTGCATAGAGGTCAAAGACCCTATCAAAAAGAAGTTTATCCACTAGGCCTATCCGCAAAGCCTATAAGAGCTATAAAAGAATAGCCCGACTAGAGATTCTAGTCGGGCTATCTTTTTTAAATATCTGAACAGACTACTCTGCCTTGCCAGCACTACCTAGCACGTCAGTTAGCTTGTGCATATAAAGCACTTTCAACCATTCGCGAGCAGGACCCAGGTATTTACGAGGATCGAACTCAGCAGGTTTTGTAGCCATAATCTCACGGATAGCAGCAGTCATAGCCAAACGGCCATCGCTGTCGATATTGATTTTACAAACCGCAGATTTAGCAGCCTCACGAAGTTGCTCCTCAGGAATACCGATAGCATCTTTCATATCACCGCCATATTTGTTGATGATAGCAACCATATCTTGTGGCACTGATGAAGAACCGTGCAACACGATAGGGAAACCAGGTATGCGTTTCTCAATCTCTTTAAGGATGTCGAAGCGAAGTGGTGGTGGCACCAAAATGCCCTCTGCATTACGTGTACATTGAGCAGGAGTAAACTTGTTAGCACCGTGCGAAGTACCGATAGAGATAGCTAGTGAGTCAACACCAGTCTTACTTACAAAATCCTCAACCTCAGAAGGTTCAGTATATGTGTGATGCTCAGCAACAACATCATCCTCAACGCCAGCTAGAACACCTAGTTCACCCTCAACAGTAACATCGTGAGCGTGGGCATATTCAACAACTTTCTTAGTCAAGGCAACATTCTCATCATAAGACAAGTGAGATCCATCAATCATAACAGAAGAGAATCCCATGTCGATACATGACTTACAAAGCTCGAAGCTATCACCGTGGTCTAGGTGAAGAACGATAGGAATGTTCTTGCCTAGCTCTTTGGCATACTCAACAGCTCCCTGAGCCATATAGCGTAGCATAGTTTGATTGGCATACTTGCGCGCACCAGCCGAAACCTGAAGGATTACGGGAGATGATTGCTCTACACATGCTTGAACGATGGCTTGCATCTGCTCCATGTTATTGAAATTGAACGCTGGAATAGCATATCCACCGTCGAATGCTTTTTGGAAAATCTCTTTTGAGTTTACTAAACCCAAGTCTTTGTAAGAAACCATAATTGTAATGTTTAAAGTTGTTTTAGTGCTCTTTTCAGAACGCCATCTTTTAGGGGGCTTCGTAGCTAATTGTATATATTATAAAAACAAAAAATCAGAGTTCGGTAAGCCCAAACTCTGATTTCTATATGCAAGTTTTTTACTTACTTCTTATTTGACTAGAAACGGTAGCCTACGCTAACGCCTGCGCGATCAAGGAAGAATTTATCCTCAACAACGTCAGTTTTGTGTACTACATCTGATGAAGACTCAACGATGTCGCTATCAAATCTCATCCAACCTGCACCGATGAATGCATCAACGATCCATTTGTGAGATAGTTTCCAAGTGTGACCATAAGTCAAACCTGCACCGTAAGAGTAACCGTCACGATAAACTGGAGAGTTTAGCGTTTTAAGTGCGTCATACTGAGTGTAGTTACCGTGAACACCTAGGTAGTGACCATTGAAAGCCTCGCAGAAATAGTAGCGATACTCAGGAGTTACAACGAAACCTTTGAAAGTTAGTTTCTCTGCTTCCCAGAATGGAGAAACATAACCTTCCACAGAAAGAGTGCTGTGATCGCCCAATCCGAATTCAAAACCTAAGTTAGGAACTGCAAGTGCAAACAACAATGCGTTTGACTTAACATAAACCTGAGCAGAAACAGAGCCTGCAGCAATTATCGAGATAATTGCAAGTAAAAATTTCTTCTTCATAATTATTTTGTTATATGGGTTAATTCGTTTGTTATTAAAGTACATACGACTCGACAAATATATAAATTATTTATGATAAATGAAACTATGTATCAAAAAAATAGCACATTTACACTCCTAAAATTTAAAAATTAACCCTATGGCAGAATAATTGCATCAAAATCCAGTAAATCAATCCGTTTTTTCTATGAACAAAAAATTACCTTCGAGCCTAAGTCGAGCACGATGGCTTGTGCTTTTAACAGGCATTTTATTCACACTCTTTGGTATAATCTCACTGATTAGCACCGGAGTAGCCATTGAAGTAGCATCTATATATATAGGTATAGTATCTATATTAGCGGGGCTAACTAGTATCTCTTATGCCATCACAAATTACACATTTGTTGGGTGGGCATGGGCCATGATTGAGGGTGTTGTTGACTTGATATTTGGAATACTAGTCATAAAGTTCCCTATGGCCACAGTCGCAATCCTACCCCTATTAATAGGTATATGGGTCCTATTTCGTGGTCTAATCTTTATTGTAGATGCCTTTGGTTCTAACAAACGTTACCCAACACGCTCGGCACTAAGCCGTTTCAGCATTGGCCTAATACTTATGGTGCTAGGTTTTGCACTGATTATAGACTGGGATTTGAAGAAGATGGTTATATCCGTTATTGTTTCTGTGTCCTTTGTGTTTATAGGATTATGGAACCTTGTGGCTGGACTAGATTTATATGCCAAGCCACAGAGATTCCCATAACTCTTGTTTCTAGAATCGGTAGCCAAAGCTGATGCCTAGGCGAGTAAGCGAGAATTTATTCTCAATCTTATCTTGTTCTGCCTCATACCTACCATCTGCGGTGATGTCGCTTTCCATTCTCACCCAACCTGCTCCGACATACATATCTAGCAACCAATGGTGGTCAAACTTCCAAGTATGGCCATAGGTCAAACCTGCAGAGAAGGCGTGTCCATCGCGAATGGGAGCCTTTGAGCGGGTTTTGAGGTCTGTATAACGGGCATAGTTACCGTGTGCACCGATGTAGTGACCGTTGAATGATTGGCAGAAGTAATAGCGATACTCTGGAGTAATCATAAAGCCCTTGGCCTTAAAATCCTCCTGATTCCAAATTGGCGAGTAGTAACCCTCGACAAGAACCGTACTGTGGTCGCTTAAACCAAATTCTAGTCCCGCATTAGGAACTACCATCACCAAACCTAATAGGTTTGAGCGCAAATAAACTTGTGCCGATAGCGTAGTGCATGCACAAATTAAAAAAGCCGAAATAAGTAATCTTTTTGTCATTTTCTCTAGTTTGTTTTTTTAGAATTAATTACCTTTACACGCATGAAAAGGAAAATATTATTTTGTTTAGCTATTTGCTTCTTTCTGGGTTCTGTGGCAACCTTATTTATCAAAAAACCAAACACGCAAGAACCTGAAACAGAAGAAATTATAGAGCCAAATCTATTGTTTGGCATTGAAGTCGATAATTACGACACTCTATCGGGCACTATTGCTTCAGGTCAGACGCTATCTGTAATTTTTGAGCGTTATGGTCTGTCGGCTCTAACAACACATAATGTTGAAAAAGCCTCTGAACCTGTGTTCAAACTCAGCAACATCCGTGCCAACAACCCATACACCGTGTTCCTTAGCAAGGACTCTACACGTCGTTTATGCCACTTCGTCTACGAAAAAGACCTTACAGACTATATAACCTTCTCGTTTGAGAATGACACCATAGCCATTGCCGAGGGCCAGAAAGAAGTAAGAACAGAACGCGTGGTAGGCGGCGGCTCTATCGAAAGCTCTCTATGGAATAGCATGGTGGCAAATGGAATGCCAGGTGGACTAGCCATGGAGCTGTCAGACATCTACGCATGGAGCATAGACTTCTTCGGCATACAAAAGGGAGACAGCTATCGCGTTATCTACGACCAGAAATATGTAGATTCTACACGCATAGGAACAGGAACAATATATGGCGCGTGGTTCGACCATGGCGGCAAACGCTACTATGCCATACCTTTTAAACAAGACGACAAGCTCACCTACTGGGACCAAGACGGTAACAGCCTGCGCAAACAGTTCTTGAAGGCCCCACTCCAATACTCACGTATAAGTTCTCGCTTTAGTAATGCACGTACTCACCCTGTGCTTAAGATTGTACGTCCTCACCACGGTGTAGACTACGCTGCGCCATCGGGCACACCTGTTCACACGGTAGCCGACGGTACGGTGATATTCAGAGGCTGGACCAATGGTGGAGGTAACACCGTCAAGATTAAACATGCACGCCAGATGCAAACCACATATATGCACCTTAAGGGTTTTGCAAAGGGCCTAGCAGTAGGACAGAGAGTGAGCCAAGGCGATTTGATTGGATATGTCGGCTCGACAGGTCTTTCAACTGGTCCTCACCTAGACTTTAGACTTTATATAGGAGGTACGGCCGTAGACCCACTTAAGGCTCCATCAGAGCCAGCAGAACCACTAGCAGAGCAGAATATGGAACGATTTAATTCTATTCGCGATAGAATAGTTGCAGAGCTAGACGGCACAGCTGCTGACTCAACAAAGGTCTCTCTACAAGAAATAGAGGGCATACTTCCCGACACCACAACAGTTACAATGCCAGAATAACCGCTATGACACAAGAAGTTGGCAATATAGTAGACCCTCGCATAGAGAAGTTTATACTTAAACATCACGTTCTTACTCTTGCAACAAGTCATGACAACAAGAGCTATTGCTCTAACATGTTCTACACCTACTTGCCTGAGCATAAGGCTCTTGTATTCACATCGTCTGAATCGACGCTACACGGACAGCAGGCCTTGTTAAACCCTGATGTCTCGGCCAGCATCGTGGTTGAGAGTAAGGTTGTGGGCATCTTGCAGGGCGCGCAGATTTGCGGTACGATAAAAAGCCAATCCGACCAGAGCATCCCAGAGCAAATAAAAACAGATATGCGCAACAGCTACTTAAAGCGTTTTCCTTATGCCATTGCTGCCGAGCTGAATCTATGGCTGCTAGAGGTTGACTTTATAAAATTTACAGACAACAAACTTGGATTTGGCAAGAAACTAATATGGCAGAAGTAAGTTCAGATAAAAATATCATTGCAGTAACTGGCAGCACAGGGCTACTAGGCAGCTACCTTATAAAGGAGCTAGTGAGTTGTGGCCAGCACAATATACGTGTGCTGCTACGCAGTGAGTCGAACCCTCAGAAGCTATTTTCTTTTTTAGAGCACCACAACATCAAGGCGCAAGGCATAGAAGTTGTCCAGTTCAATATGTCCAACCCCTTTGAGTGGGCCGACAAACTTAAGGGCGTAAAGACACTCTATCACTGTGCGGCGGTGGTTGCCATAGGAGGCATTGACCCTCAAGAAATAATAACAGTCAACCGCGAGCTAACAGCCAAGGTAGTTGATGGCTGCATAGCATCTGGCGTGGACTTGCTTGTACATGTAAGCTCGATAGCCACACTCGGAGGCTCGAAGAACAAGGGCATAATGGTAAATGAGAATATGCACCTTGACAACTTCGCCAACTGCTCGGCCTATACCATAAGTAAGTTCTTTGCCGAGAATCAAGTTAAGCGAGGTGCGATATTCGGGCTTAAAACCATCATCGTTCACCCTGCCATAATCCTAGGCAGCTCAAGCGCAGAGTCAAGTGGCTCGGCATCGATAGCCTCTCAGGCAATCAACAAAGGCGTGTTCTACACTCAAGGAGTCATAGGGTATGTAGATGTGGTGGATGTGGCGAGGGCCATGGTCATGCTGTCCTCTCAAGACAAGGCAGTAAATAAAAGCTACCTGCTATGTTCAGAAAACGCTTCATACAAACACATAATAGAGACCATACGTAAGGTAGCAAAGAAACCAGCACCAATATGTGGTGTGGGCTACAAAATGCTTTCGGCGATTGCCTCAATGGGCAAGCTATGGGAGAAGATAAGTGGCACCAAAGCTGTCATAACAAAGGATATAGCTCGCAACATGTGCACAAAGTCATATTATGATGGCTCGCTAATATCGCGCGAGTTTAATTTTAGCTACACCCCACTAGACCAGACTCTAGAGCGTATAACAAAGGAATACCTTTTAAAATAACAGCCATGACAAAAGTCACTATCATCATAGTTGCTGGAGGCAGCGGCACTCGCATGGGAGCAGCCATACCCAAGCAATTCCTAAAGATTGCCTCCAAGGTTATTCTTATGCACACCATAGAAGCATTTACCAGCGTCCTGCCACAGGCAAAGATAGTTGTCGCCCTACCCCAAGAGCATATAGCAATGTGGGAGAAACTATGTAAGGAGCACAACTTCGACATTCCCCACACCACTTGCCAAGGAGGCAGCACTCGCTTCGCCTCTGTAAAGAACGCGCTTAGCTTTGCCCTCGAGGGAGAATATATAGCCATACATGATGGCGTTAGGCCTTTGGTCTCAGAGGCTGTGATAACTAACGCCCTAGACAAAGCAAAGCAGGTGGGCAGCGCAATACCAGTTGTTATGCCCGTAAGTTCGCTACGCAGAGCCACAGAGGGCAGCAGCCAATCGGTAGATAGGACCGAATATCGCGAGGTGCAGACGCCTCAGGTCTTCGAGCGCGAGTTGATACTTAAGGCCTACGAGCAACCTTTCAGCGAGCTTTTTACTGACGACGCCTCAGTCGTAGAGACCCTCGGTCATGAAATAGGACTCAGCCAGGGCAGCTATGAGAATATAAAAATAACCTCGAAGGTAGATCTTGCTACCGCCGAGGCTATTATCTTAAATCGTTGTATGTAGCAGGAGTTTATTCTAGCTCCCAGTCATAACCATCTTTGCGGTCCTTGACCCTCACTCCAAAGGAAGTCAGCTCATCGCGTATCTTATCCGAGAGTGCCCAGTTCTTAGAAGCCTTAGCCTCCATACGCATATCTAATAAGGTGTTCACAAGGTTAGATATAAGCTCTGTATTGTCAGATGCATTACCATCTTTAAGACCCAACACATCAAATACTATGCTATGAACAAAGCTCTTCAACTCTGCCAAATCAGAAGCCGAGATACTTTGGCTTCCGTCATATAGCTGATTGATAATACGCACCCAGTCAAACAGAACGGAGATAGCTATCGGAGTGTTAATATCGTCATCCATAGCCTCCATAACGCGCGTTTTGATATCGCTAATATCTACCGTAGAGCTGTCCTTAGCCACTATCTTATCTAGTATGGCCACACCTTTGAGTAATCTATCAAGTCCCTTTTCGGCAGCTTGCAGAGCCTCGTTAGAGAAGTCCAGCGTACTGCGATAGTGAGCCTGAAGCGCAAAGAAACGAATGGTCATAGGCGAATACGATTGCTCCAGCAGTTCGTGCAAACCAGAGAACATCTGCTCCAAAGTTATGAAGTTGCCAAGCGACTTACCCATCTTACGACCGTTGATGGTCATCATATTGTTGTGTACCCAGTAGCGCGCTGAGTCGTGCCCGCAGGCAGCTGTGCCCTGAGCAATCTCGCACTCGTGGTGAGGGAACATAAGGTCCATACCACCGCCGTGAATATCGAAGTTCTCGCCAAGATACTTGGTGCTCATGGCCGAGCACTCTAGGTGCCAACCAGGGAAGCCCTCGCTCCATGGAGATGGCCAGCGCATGATATGCTCTGCTGAGGCTTTCTTCCACAGCGCAAAGTCAAAGGAACTGTTTTTGTCACTCTGACCGTCCAACTCGCGCGTACCAGCCTGCAAGTCATCGAGCACACGACCCGAAAGGCATCCGTAGTTGTAATCGGCATTATATTTTTGGACGTCAAAATAGACAGAACCGTTTTTTTCGTAGGCATAACCGTTAGCCAAAATCTTCTTAATAAGTTCGATTTGCTCGATTATATGACCCGAAGCGCGAGGCTCAATACTAACAGGAAGTACGTTTAGAGAGTCCATGGCTCTGTGGTAACTGTCTGTATAGAACTGAGCAACCTCCATAGGCTCTAGCTGCTCCAGTCGAGCCTTCTTAGCGATTTTATCTTCGCCCTGATCGGCATCGTTTTCGAGGTGACCAACATCGGTTATATTACGCACATAGCGCACTTTATAGCCTATAAAAGTTAAATATCGAAATAATATATCGAAGGTCACAGCAGGACGAGCATGGCCCAAATGAGGCTCACCATAGACCGTAGGACCACAAACATATAGGCCCACCATAGGCGCGTTTAGTGGCACAAACTCTTCTTTGGTTCTTGAGAGCGTATTGTATAAATGTAGTTTATTATCCATATCTTTTCTTTTGAAGCTCAAAATTACAAACTTTCTGCGTAAAAAATATATTTTTATGGTTTTAACATCTTATTTTCTTACTTTTGTCGTTAAATAAGTCGAAAATTTAAGAATTACTTATGAACAACTTCAAAAGAAATAACATTATCGTTGGCTGGGTAAGCTTTGCTATTGCAATGATAACCTATATTCTGACCATAGAACCATCAGCATCGCTGTGGGATTGTAGCGAGTTTATCGCTACCTCCTTCAAGCTAGAGGTAGGCCACCCACCAGGGGCCCCTCTGTTTATGATGATTTCACGATTATTTGCAATCTTCGCACCAGATGTGACCAAGGTCGCTGTCATGATTAACGCCATGTCGGCCACAGCCAGTGCCTTTACAATATTGTTCTTGTTCTGGAGTATCACTCACATAGCACGCAAGCTATATGAGAAGAACGGTAAGACCATGAATGTTGGCCAAATGTGGGCTGTGCTTGGCGCAGGCTTCATCGGAGCTACCGCCTATACTTTTACCGATACATTCTGGTTCTCGGCAGTCGAGGGCGAGGTATACGGACTATCGTCTTTCTTTACGGCCATAGTGTTCTGGGCCATCTTGAAATGGGAAGATATTGCCGACGAGCCTCACTCAAACCGATGGCTGATACTCATAGCCTACCTTACGGGACTTGCCATAGGTGTGCATCTACTTAACCTGCTGGTTCTTCCTGCCGTGGCTCTTATCTACTATTTCCGCAAGAGCAAGCAAATCAGCAGCGTTGGTATAATCAAGGCTCTTGCAGTTTCGGGCGTGGTGCTTATAGCTGTGATGTTTATTATAATACCAGGGACTATATCTCTTGGCGCAGGCTTCGACCGATTCTTTGTAAACACTCTGGGACTACCTATTAACATGGGTATCACCTTCTATGCTTTTGCAGTGTTCGCACTCCTAGGATATGGCATATATTATACTCACAAGAAAGGCCACGTGATACTCAACACCATAATGTTGTGTCTTAGCGTTGTTGTGCTTGGCTACTCTAGCTATGCCTCGGTGCTGATACGTTCATCGGTAAACCCTCCTATGAATAGTAACGGACCAACAAACCCTTACTCGCTTCTTTCGCTACTAAACCGCGACCAATATGGCGCACGCCCATTGGTTACTGGTCCTGTATATTCTTCGCCTCCAGTAAACATCGAGTATAAAGATGCTTACTATGTTGGCGATGATGGCAAGTACCAAAAAGGACAAACCGTAAAGGGCTATGTTTATGACCCTGAGTTCAAGTTCTTCTTCCCTCGTATGCACTCGTCTCAACAGCGCGACATAGAAGCATACCAAAGCTGGGTGGATATTCAGGGACAAGTTATACCTTTCCAAGGACAAGCAATCGAGGTACCTACCTTTGGAGACAACTTCAAGTTCTTTATGAGCTACCAGCTCAACTTCATGTACTGGCGTTACTTCCTATGGAACTTCGTAGGTCGTCAGTCTGACGTTCAGTCTACGGGTCAGCTCACCGACGGCAACTGGCTATCGGGCATCAAGTTTATAGACGAGGCCATAACTGGCCCTCAGGATGACTTGCCGTATGATTTGGAGAACAACAAGGGACGCAACAAATACTACTTCCTACCGCTTCTATTGGGCTTGATAGGACTTATCTTCCAGCTCAACCGCGACGGCAAGAACTTCTCGGTTGTGGCAATGCTATTCTTCATGACAGGTATAGCCATCACCATCTACCTCAACTCACCACCCGTGGAGCCTCGCGAGCGCGACTATGTGTTTGCAGGATCGTTCTACGCCTTTGCAATATGGATAGGACTTGGTGTGCTCGGTGTCTATGATGCTATCTCGGGCTTTTTCAAAAAGAACGACTCTGCGGCAGCCATCCTTGCAACAGTAGCGTGCCTATGTGTGCCAGCCATACTATTCAGCGAGAACCTTGATGACCACAACCGCTCGGGCCGCTATGTGGCGCGCGACTTTGGACAAAACTACCTAAACTCAACCTTGCCAAACGCCATAATCATGAACTATGGCGACAACGACACTTTCCCTTTGTGGTATTCTCAGGAGGTTGAAGATGTAAGAACCGACGTAAGAGTTATGAACATGAGCTACCTTGGTGGCGAGTGGTACATAGACCAGATGAAGCTTAAGTCTAACAAATCTGAGGCTCTGCCATTCTCTCTGCCTCGCTCGAAATATACATACAACAACGAGTTCTTGTTGATAGAGGACGTTGTGGGTCAACCTGTCGACATCAAGCAAGTCATGGCATTTATCATTAGCGATAAGCCAGAAACTAAGATAAGCCTTGGAGACCGTCAAGCCGACTACATCCCTACAAACAAAATCACCATCCCTGTAAACAAGAAGAATGTCATAGAAAGCGGCATTGTAAGCGCCAAGGATTCTCTGCTTATCGAGGACACCATAACGCTAAATATCACCAAAAGCAATGTTGACCGTAGCGAGATGATGCTCCTAGATTTGCTAGCCAACTTCGACTGGAAACGCCCTATATACTTCACTCAGACCCACACCCTAGATGCACTAGGATTGCGCGACTATATGCAGTATGATGGCTTTGCCTTTAGACTTGTGCCTATCAAGACACCTACCAAGAGTGTTATCGAGGTGGGACGTATAGACACTGAGCATTTGTATGACTTGCTTATGAACACCTTTAAGTATGGCAACATCGCCGACCCTAAGGTTTATGCAGACCACTTTATACAAACAACATTCAACGCTGCACAGACTCGTACCGCCTTTGCACGCCTAGCCAAACAGCTTATAGCAGAGGGCGACACAGTGCGCGCAGTGGAGGTTCTTGACCGCTGCTTGGAGGTTATTCCTTATCCTCAGATAGGACACACCTACGCGCTTACCATACCTCTTATCGAGGCCTACTACATGGCTGGCGAAGCAGACAAGGCCAATGAGATTTTGGTTGACTATGCAACACTGCTAAAACAAAAGATAAACTATGTTCAGCGTTTTGACGTATTGCCAGAACAAGAGTTCCGCGAGCACATCTCTATGCTCTATGAGCTATACACTCAAGCGGCACGCAACGCACAGAAGGAAATTAGTGCGGACATAGAGAAATTCTTCGGCGACAACAACATATTATAATGGTTGCAAAGAATGATATTAAAAAGCGAGCGAGTGGAGAAAATAATCTGCTCGCTCCGTTTTTTTCAGATTTGCTGGAGGCAGGATGTGACGAGGCTGGACGCGGCTGCCTGGCTGGGCCTGTGTGTGCCGCAGCGGTAATCTTGCCGCGAGAGTTCAGCCACCCTCTACTCAACGATTCTAAGCAGATGAGCGAGAAGAACCGATACCTGCTTCGCGAGGTTATAGAAACTAATGCCATAGCGTGGGCCGTGGAGATGGTTTCGCCTCAGGAGATAGACAAGATAAACATCCTTAGGGCATCTTTCACTGCCATGTGTCGTGCTGTGGAGAAACTAAGTACAAAGCCCGAGATGTTGCTTATAGATGGCAACAGATTTTACAGCAGCCTCGACATACCTTACGAATGCTTTGTTGGCGGAGATGCACGCTATGCGTCTATCGCTGCAGCCTCAGTGCTGGCCAAGACCTACCGTGACGACTACATGCTGGAGCTACACAAGCAGTATCCTATATATGATTGGAGTAAGAACAAGGGCTACCCAACAAAGGCGCACAAACTAGCCATAGAGGAGCACGGGGTAACAGACCACCACAGAATGAGCTTCAACCACAGCTTGGGTCAGCTAAAACTATTCTAGAGGGCGTATCCTAACTTCTGTATCGTTTTGAAGATTGTAGCACAGTTGTGCTATATTAGTTTTTTTCTCTACCTGACCAAAGTGATAAGGGTAGAATATCGTTGGATGCAATGTTTTAACAACCTGCGTCGCTTGTTCTACGGTCATGGTGTAGGGCTGATTAACAGACAAAAAAGCCACATCTATATTCTTTAGCGAGAGCATCTGCTCGGTTGGCTCACCATCGCCAGATAGATAAATACGTGCACCATCTATTGTTAGTATATAACCACAATCGCCACGCTGCTGAGGGTGGAAGTCGGTGTGAGCGTCAGAGGTGTTGTATGCAGCCACCGCCTCAACATCAAGATGATTGTCGAACGATATTTTATCTGAGGGCTTAACAAGCATAGGCTCAAAGCCCACATCTGAGAGCATGTGGCTAGAGGTCTTATCAGCGAGGATAACCGTAGAGTCCTTAACAAGTTTCTTGACGGTTTCGATATCAAGGTGGTCATAGTGTGAGTGAGTGATAAGCACCAAGTCGGCCTGCGGAAGCGAAGAATAATCAGCCGAACTTTCAACAGGATCTAAATAGACCAGAAAGTTATCGACCAGAAAACCCAGCGAAGCATGTTTAAAGAAGAAAAGGTATATGTCCTTACCGCCCTTAGAAGATATAATATCATAAGGGTAATTCTCAAGTAGAGAAAGCTTAAATTCTTTAGTTGTACTTGGCATGGCTGAACTATTTGTTAGATGGTTTCTACAAATGTAATAAAAACTTTTCTATTATCTACGTCTAAATTCTGAACATATTATAGCTGTTGCAGCGGCAACATTTAGTGACTCGCAATGATTGCCACTAGAATCAAAGGCAGGAATCAGCAATTTATTAGTGACTTTCTCTGCCACCTGGGCAGATATTCCACGGCCCTCGTTGCCCATAACTATAATACCACTAGCGGGTAATGTGCTCTGGTAGATATTCTCACCTTCAAGAAATGTTCCAAATATTCCTATCCCCTGCTGCACTGCGCTCTCAAGCACCTTTAGAAGGTCAGTATAATAAACATCTACGCGCGCGATAGAACCCATTGTGGCCTGCACGACTTTTGGCGCAAAGCAGTCGGCACAATTCTCAGAGCATATTATGCGTTTTATACCAAACCAGTCGGCAATGCGTATTATGGTTCCTATATTACCAGGGTCCTGAATACCGTCAAGCATGATGCTAAGCCCAGAAAATTCAAGTTCTTGCTTGCTAGGCATACCCACCATAGCTATTGCATCCGAGGGAGTCTTCAGGTTTGACATACGAGACATCTCTTTGTTTGAGACTCGCGTAACACCTAGGCTGTCAAAATCGACAGGAGCACCTTCGAGTGCAAATATTTGTTCTATAACCAATTTGGTTTTGGCCAAATCATTTATTAACTTAGAACCCTCTGCTACAAAAAGGCTATTTTCGTTTCTGATTTTTTTCTCGCTTAGCGAACGGACAAATTTTATTTGAGCAGCAGTTACCATAATTGATTGATTTTAATGCAAAAATAATCAAAGTAACTTATTTTTGCATAGAATTTTAAAATAGTTTTGATAAACAAGATAAAAATATTACTTTTGCAATTCAGAAACTATTCTGAAAAGAAGACCGTTTCAGCAAGAAGTAATAATACTTAACTTACTGATTTACAATGTCTGATAAAAAACAAGCAAGTCTAGTCCTTGAAAACGGAAAAGAGTTCAAAGGCTACTCTTTTGGAGCAAGTTGCCCCACATCTGGTGAGGTTGTATTCAATACAGCCATGACTGGGTACCCTGAAAGTCTAACCGACCCATCTTATAGCGGTCAAATTTTGGTACTTACCTACCCTATGATAGGTAACTATGGAGTGCCTAGCCAAGATGTAATAGAAAACAATCTTTCTAAATTTTTTGAGTCAGACAAAATCCATATCCGCGGACTAATCGTTAACGACTATTCATTCAATTATAGCCACTGGAATGCTCTTAAGAGCCTTGACAGCTGGCTTAAGGAATACAACATCCCTGCAATCTATGGTGTCGACACCCGCGAAATCACTAAGATAATCCGCGAGAGCGGTGTTATGCTTGGACGTATAGATGTTGAGGGTATGGAGCAGGAGACAGAAATGTATGACCCAAACCTTGAGAACCTTGTAGAGAAAGTCAGTACAGACAAAATCGAGACTTATGGCGATGGTGAGCACAAGATAGTACTTGTAGACTATGGCTGCAAATACAATATCATCCGCTGCCTTATAAACCGCAACGCTACGGTTACTCGCGTTCCTTGGGACTACGATTACTCTACTATGGACTATGACGGCGTAATGTTGTCTAACGGCCCTGGCGACCCTCAGAAATGTGGCGTGGCAATAGAGAATATCAAAAAAGCAATCGCAGTGGGCAAGCCTATCTTTGGCATCTGCCTTGGCAACCAACTATTGTCTATCGCTGCCGGAGCATCGACTTTCAAACTTAAATATGGTCACCGCAGCCACAACCAACCAGCACTTCAGGTTGGCACTAACAAGGCGGTTATAACATCTCAGAACCACGGCTATGCAGTAGACCCTCAAGGTCTAGAGGCCGACTGGGAACCTTTCTTCCTAAACCTAAACGACGGCACGAGCGAGGGTATACGCCACAAGAGCAAACCTTTCTTCTCGGTACAGTTTCACCCCGAAGCATCGAGCGGTCCCGTAGATACAGAATACCTTTTTGATGACTTTATTAAGAACATAGAAAATGCAAAATAAAATAGAGAAAGTTATATTATTAGGTTCAGGTGCGCTTAAGATTGGTGAGGCTGGCGAGTTTGACTACTCAGGTTCTCAAGCCCTGAAAGCCCTAAAGGAAGAAGGCGTATACACGGTTCTTATAAACCCAAATATCGCTACTATCCAAACATCTGAGAATATTGCCGACAAGGTTTACTTCTTGCCTGTAACTCCAGAGTTTGTGGAGCAGGTTATCGAAAAGGAAAAACCTCAAGGTATTTTACTTGCCTTTGGTGGCCAGACCGCGCTAAACTGCGGTGTTAAGCTTTACCAAAGCGGCATACTAGAAAAGTATAACGTTCAGGTACTAGGAACTCCTGTTCAGGCCATCATAGACACTGAGGACCGCGAGCTATTCGTAGAGAAGCTAGACCAGATAGACGTTAAAACAATAAAAAGTCAGGCTACCTCGACTATCAAGGAGGCACGCCAGGTGGCCAACGAATTGGGCTACCCAGTTATCCTACGTGCTGCTTATGCACTTGGAGGACTAGGCTCAGGTTTCTGCAACAACGACCAAGAGCTTGAAGCTCTAGCCAGCAGCTCTTTCTCTTACTCACCTCAGGTGCTTGTCGAAAAGTCACTTAAGGGATGGAAAGAAATCGAGTATGAGGTTGTGCGCGACAAGTATGACAACTGTATCACCGTATGTAACATGGAGAACTTTGACCCACTAGGCATACATACTGGTGAGAGTATCGTTGTTGCTCCATCACAAACACTTACCAACTCTGAATACCACAAGCTGCGCGAGCTTGCAATACGCATCATTCGCCATATCGGCATCGTGGGAGAGTGTAATGTACAATATGCCTTTGACCCAGAGTCTGAGGACTACCGTGTAATCGAGGTTAACGCTCGTTTGAGCCGCTCATCGGCCCTAGCATCTAAGGCCACTGGTTATCCACTAGCCTTTGTAGCAGCCAAGTTGGGACTAGGCTATGGTCTACACGAACTTAAGAACTCTGTAACCAAGAGCACAACGGCTTGCTTTGAGCCAGCTCTAGACTACGTGGTTTGTAAGATTCCTCGTTGGGACTTGGGTAAGTTCAAAGGTGTTTCACGCGAGCTTGGCTCTAGCATGAAATCCGTTGGCGAGGTTATGGCCATAGGTCGCAACTTTGAGGAGGTAATCCAGAAAGGCCTTCGTATGATAGGTCAGGGCATGCACGGCTTTGTGGCCAACAAAGAACTTTCGATGGACGACATCGACGCTGCTCTAACCCATCCTACCGACAAACGTATCTTTGTTATCGCTCAGGCCCTAAAACAAGG
Organism: Rikenellaceae bacterium; assembly: GCA_044433305.1. GTDB lineage: Bacteria > Bacteroidota > Bacteroidia > Bacteroidales > Rikenellaceae > JAWXTS01. The sequence goes on from JAWXTS010000015.1 coordinate 20,163, forward strand.
ATATACCGTTGAGCGCATACACGAGCTTACAAAAATCGACAACTGGTTCTTGGACAAGCTAGCCAACATAATCTCTATCGAGAAAAACCTTGAGCAATATGACAGCCTAGAGGAGCTTCCAAACGAGCTTCTTCTACACGCTAAGCAACGCGGATTCTCTGACTTCCAGATTGCCCGCACCATCTTCGACTGCACCCCAAAGGATATGAACGATAAGATGGATGCCGTACGTGCTCACCGTAAACAACAAGGCATAACACCTGTTGTGAAACAAATCGACACTTTGGCCGCTGAGTACCCAGCACAGACCAACTACCTATACCTTACATACAACGGCACTACACATGATATCGACTTTGCACACGACAACCAATCGGTGGTGGTGCTAGGTTCTGGCGCCTACCGTATCGGTAGCTCAGTAGAGTTCGACTGGTGTTCAGTAGGTGCTACCAAGTCTGTACGCGAGCAGGGTCTACGTTCGATAATGATTAACTACAACCCTGAGACCGTATCTACCGACTATGATATGTGCGACCGTCTGTTCTTCGACGAGCTGACACTAGAGCGCGTGCTTGACGTAACCGACCTTGAGGCCCCTCGTGGGGTCATCGTCTCTACGGGTGGACAGATACCAAACAACCTTGCAATGCGCCTAGATGCTAACAATGTAAACATCCTAGGTACATCAGCACAAAATATAGACCGCGCCGAGGACAGACACAAGTTCTCTGGTATGCTAGACGAAATGGGCATTGATCAGCCTAGATGGCAGGAGCTAACAACCATGGACGACATCTACAAGTTTGTGGACGAGGTTGGCTTCCCAGTTCTTATACGTCCTTCTTATGTTCTTTCGGGTGCAGCCATGAACGTGGTTTCTAACCGCGACGAGCTGGAGCACTTCTTGACACTAGCAACAAACGTATCTAAACAATATCCTGTGGTTGTTACCGAGTTTATCGAGAACGCAAAAGAGATAGAGGTTGACGCCGTGGCACAAAATGGCGAGGTTCTTATCTATGCCATATCAGAGCACGTAGAGTTTGCCGGTGTACACTCTGGAGACGCTACTATCGTACTTCCTCCACAGAAGATGTACGTGGAGACTATGCGCAAGATTAAGAAGATTGCACGACAGATAGCCTCAGGCCTAAACATATCTGGCCCTTTCAACATGCAGCTTATGGCCAAGGAAAACAAAATCAAAGTTATTGAGTGCAACTTGCGTGCCTCACGTAGCTTCCCATTTGTTTCTAAGGTCTTGAAAATAAACTTTATTGATATTGCCACTAAGGTGATGCTTGGCCTTGACGTCGAGGTACCTCACAAGTCAGCGTTCGACCTTGACTATGTAGGTATCAAGGCTTCTCAGTTCTCATTCTCACGCCTTCAGAAGACCGACCCAGTGCTTGGTGTCGAGATGTCTTCAACAGGTGAGGTGGGCTGTCTAGGCGAGAACTTCTCTGAGGCCATCTTGAAGTCTATGTTATCTGTGGGCTACGCCATCCCTAAGAAGAACATCCTTATTTCTTCGGGTGATGCGCGCTCAAAAACAGAGATGCTGAACCCTGCCAAGGAGCTTATACGCTGTGGCTACAACATCTTTGCGACCAAAGGTACTGCCGACTTCTTCGCCCTAAATGGCATCGAGGCTCAAGTATTGGCATGGCCAGATGACACAACATCAGAGTTACCAAACACCCTCGACTACATCAAGGAGCACAAGATTGATTTCATTGTCAACATCCCTAAAAACCTTTCTAAGGACGAGCTGCACAATGACTACACTATACGCCGTAGCGCTATCGACTTTAATATTCCACTTATCACAAACGCGCGCCTTGCCAGTGCTTTCATCACGGCATTCTGCGAGCTAGACAAAGAAGATATTAAAATCACTAGCTGGAACGAATACTAGCGCACAAAGTGCGATTGATAGCCGAGCAGGTAAATGCTAATAAACGCTTAAGCAGGGCTAAATCGTTCATACAGGGCTAAACAAAAAAATAGGACTCTAACCGAGTCCTATTTTTGTTTCTACATATAAGCAATTCTTTCTACTGCGGAACAAACATATAAGATATGGTTCCCATCTGCTTGTCGGGAGCCGAAGAATCTACATTAAAGCGAGACAAGCGAGCCGCATTAATAGCCATCTCGCGCAAGCACTCATCAGTAGTCGAACTCGACTTATCTATAACAGCCGCAATGACCTTGCCACTTGGGTTAACAGTAATCTGAACCGTCACCGAACCACCATTCTCACACTGGTAGGCTGGAATATGAAGGTAGGCTGCCGAACGCCCCTTGAGCGAAAAAGAAACAGTAACATTGCCCGCAACCTTGCGCTCTACCTTCTCCTTGCTATCGTCGGTGGTCTTCTCACCACGGCGGTTCTCTATGTCCTGCTGCTCTTGAAGACCTTGATAGTAAGAGTCACGATTAGCACGCATACGCTCCTGCACCTGCTGAGCCTCCTTATAAAGCTCGTCGGCCTGAGTGCCCGCAGCATCTCTAAGCTGAGCGTCGAGCTGAGCATCTTGGTTGGACTCCATATTCCTTACATCGTTGAACATCTGCTCAAAGCGTTCGCGCTCACGTATCTCTCTTTCTATGTCCTGCTCTAGCTCCTCGACATCTTGAAAATCAACAAGGATATATTCCGTAGGGGCTATTCCGCCAACAGCTATGCGAGTAGACACAATGCCTATGCCTATCAACAAATAGACAACGGCCATGGTCAGCAATCCAACACGCTTGTCATACAACCAGTCTATGGTATCGACCTTCTTTTTCTCAAATGGAAGAGGAATTCTTTCTTTCCTTTTCCTCGTTTTATCGGGAGTCTTGTTCATAATTCTAATTAAATCAGGTAACAAAAGTAGCACTTTTCACAAAAAATATTAACTTTGCAGAGAAAATATTCTGCATAATAATAATATATGTGTGACATTTGTATTAAATTTGTACATTGTCATATAATTCTGAATAACATTATGTCACATTTACAAAAAACACTTAAAGACTCTGTATCTTTTGAAGGCACAGGATTACATACAGGAAAATTAGTCAAGATGACCATCAACCCAGCGGTTGCAGGACACGGCGTTAAGTTCAAGAGAACAGACCTTGAAGGCGAACCCGTTGTTGATGCTCTAGCCGAGAATGTGGTCGATACATCAAGAAGCACAACCATACAAAAAGGAGAGGCTCGCGTAAGCACCGTAGAACACGTACTAGCAGCACTCTTTGGTTGCGACATCGACAATGCACTTATAGAAGTCAACGGCCCAGAGGTTCCAATCATGGACGGCTCAGCCATCGAGTTTGTAAAAGCGATAGATAGCGCAGGCGTAGTTGATTTGGCTCAAGAACGTGTATACTACGAGATAACAGAAAAGGTCAGCTTCAAAATCGAGCAGTCAGGAGTAGAAATCACAGCTTACCCAGACGACCACTTCAGCATAAACCTAAATATCGACTTCAACTCAAAAGTACTTGGCAATCAATACGCTAAGCTAGATGACATAGAAGAATTCAAGAACGAGGTGGCTCCATGTCGCACCTTTGTATTCTTGCACGAGATAGCTCCTCTTATCGAAAACAACCTTATCAAAGGTGGAGATATAGACAACGCTATCGTCGTTGTCGAGAACCCTATCTCTGATGATGAGCTTAAACACCTTACATCGGTATTCAACAAAGAGAACATCAAGATTGAGGCTGGATATTTGAACAACCTTGAACTAAGATTTGCCAACGAGCCAGCACGTCACAAAATGCTTGATGTGATGGGCGATTTGATGCTTATAGGCACACGCATAAAAGGCAAAATCGTAGCTAACAAACCAGGCCACTTTGCAAATACAGAATTTGCAAAAACAGTGCGCAAGGCTATCAAGCGCGATACTTCTAAGCCTTCGTTTAGATACGACCACAACCAAGCTCCATATTTTGACATCAATCAGATAAAGAAGCTTCTTCCTCATCGCCCACCATTCTTGTTGGTAGATAAGATTATGAAGATTGACGCTGACACCATTGTCGGCATCAAGAACGTTACTATGAACGAGCCTTTCTTCGTAGGACACTTCCCATCTGAGCCTGTTATGCCAGGTGTGCTTATCATTGAGGCCATGGCTCAGTGCGGTGGCATCCTTGTGCTTAACACCGTTCCAGACCCCGAGAACTACTCTACATACTTCGTCAAGATTGATGGCGTGAAGTTCAAACGCAAAGTCGTTCCAGGTGACACACTACAATTTGAGCTTAAGCTTGTTGAACCTATACGCCGTGGCATGGTTGTCATGGAGGCAAAAGCTTATGTGGGCGACACACTAGCAACAGAGGCATTGCTTATGGCTCAGATTGCAAAAAACAATAAGTAAACTAGATAAATTACAATATATGATTAGTACCCTTGCATACGTTGACAGTTCAGCAATCGTTGGCCAAGATGTTACAATAGAACCATTTGCATACGTGGCAGCAGACACTGTTATTGGTGACGGCAGCTACATAGCAACAGGAGCAGTTATTAGAGAAGGTGCTCGCCTAGGCAAAAACTGTAAGATACACACAGGAGCAGTTATCGCTGGCGTACCTCAAGACTTAAAGTTTAAAGGTGAATATACAACCGTCGAGATTGGCGACAACACAATGGTTAGAGAATGTGCAACCATCAACCGTGGCACAGCATCTAAGGGCAAGACCGTAGTGGGCAGCAACTGCTTGATTATGGCCTATGCACACGTTGGTCACGACTGCGTTGTTGGCAACCACTGCATCCTAGCAAACCAAGTTTCGCTTGCAGGCGAGGTTGAGGTTGACGACTGGGCTATCCTTGGTGGACACGCAGCAGTACACCAATTTACACGCATCGGCAAACACGCCATGATTAGTGGCGGTACCCTTGTAACTAAGGACGTACCACCATATATAACAGCAGCATTCCACCCTGTCGGCTATGCTGGCATGAACTCTATCGGCCTACGCCGTAGAGGCTTTAACGACGAGCAAGTTTCAACACTACACGAAATAATGAAAGTATTATTTCAAGATGGCAACGCCTACTCAAAAGGTGTTGACATTGTCGAGAATACCTTTGCACAAAGCCCTGAGCGTGACGAAATGCTAAACTTTATACGCAACTCGAAACGTGGTCTGCTGAAACAATTTAACCCCAACAGAAAGTCAGCAGAATAAATAATTTTGGTAATTAAATAAAAATTACTAATTTTGCAACGAGGGATAGATAAATGGGGACGCGAGTCCCCTTTTATATTATTTAATAGCCCCCTCATTTGATTGAATTAAAATCAATTTACGGTCCATGATAGACAAAAGTAAAATCGTTTCTATCGCTCAAGAGTACCTATCACAAAACAGTGAACTATTTCTTGTAGATGTAAAAATCGCACCTTCAAATGAAATAGAAGTAATAATCGACAGCGATACCAATGTAGGCGTAGACACCTGCATAACACTGAGCCGCAGCATTGAGAGTGAGTTTGACCGCGAAAGCGAAGACTTCCAACTTACAGTAACCTCGGCAGGCATAGGACAAGCACTTAAGCTAGAACGCCAGATGCGCAAGGTGCTTGAAAAAGAAGTCGAAGTACTACTACTTAGTGGCATAAAGCTCAAGGGCATACTTACAGGTGTTGACTCAGATAGCATAACCATCAAGTATGAAGAAAAGGTGGCCGTAGAAGGAAAAAAACGCAAACAAGTGGTTGAAACAGAGAAAAATATTCTCGTTTCGCAAACAAAAAGCATAAAAGAAATCATCTCGTTCAGATAATTAGTTAAAATACAAATATTACAGGTTATGAAAAATCTTGATTTGGTATCAAATTTCGCTGAATTTAAAGAGCTAAAGAATATCGACAAGGCTACAATGATAGGTGTTATAGAGGATGTTTTTCGTCATCTTCTTATCAAAACCTATGAGGACGACACAAACTTCGACGTTATTATCAACCCAGAAAAAGGAGACCTTGAAATATGGCGTAACCGCACCATAGTCGAGGACGGCACCGTTGAGAATCCTAACAAAGAAATTGAGCTTAGCGAAGCTCGCGAAATCGACGCTACCTATGAGGTTGACGAAGAGGTAGCCGAAGAAATCAAGCTTGAGGCCTTTGGTCGTCGTGCCGTTTTGTCACTACGCCAAAACTTGGCTTCACGTATTCTGGATTTGGAAAAAGCTAGTCTCTACAACAAATACTGTGAGATGGTCGGACGAATCATCAATGGCGAGGTTTACCAAGCATGGAAAAAAGAAGTCCTTGTAATGGATGACGAAGGCAACGAGCTGGTTCTTCCAAAACAAGAGCAAATACCTAACGACTTCTTCCGCAAGGGCGATACAGTCAAAGCCATAGTTTCTAAAGTCGAGATGCGCAACAATACTCCTTATGTGATGTTGTCACGTACGGCTCCAGAATTCCTAGAGCGACTTTTTGAACAAGAGGTACCTGAAATATTCGATGGTCTAATCACCATCAAGAAAATCGTTCGCATACCTGGCGAGAGAGCTAAGGTTGCAGTAGAATCTTATGACGAGCGCATAGACCCAGTTGGAGCTTGCGTGGGTGTTAAAGGGTCTCGTATCCACACCATCGTTAAAGAACTTAGAAACGAGAGCATCGACGTTGTGAACTACACATCAAACGTCAAACTACTTATTCAACGCGCACTTTCACCAGCTAAGATTTCTAATACAACTCTTGACGAGGAGAGAAAGACAGCAGCAGTAACATTGAAACCAAAAGAGGTATCACTAGCTATCGGTAAGGGTGGTTTGAATATCCGTTTGGCTACTATGCTTACAGAATACGATATTGATGTATATCGCGAGTTTGAGGGCGAGGATGTCGCACTAGATGACTTTGCAAACGAGATTGACCAATGGATTATTGATCAATTCAAACTTATTGGTTGCGACACTGCTAAGAGCGTACTTGAAATACCTGAGGAGGATTTGATTGAACGCACTGACCTAGAGGTTGAGACTGTCCAGATGGTGGTCAGCATTCTAAAATCAGAGTTTGACCAACCAGAATAAAAAGAAAAATTGTACCTTTACGGGGTAATATAACGGGCTAAAACAAATTAAAATGTCAAAAGAAAAAAGACTGAGACTAAATCAGGCTGCACGAGAATTTAAAGTCGGACAGTCGACCATAGTCGAACTTTTGGAAAACAGAGGAATAAAAATAGATGCAGCACCAAACTCGATTATAGAGTCAGCGGCATACGACATTCTCGAAAAAGAATTCGGCGCAAACCGAAAAGCTGAGAATGTTAATATCCGCGAGAAGATGTCTATCAAACCAGAGGCTGTATCTTTAAAGGATATGCGTGAAGACGACGTTGTCGAGGACGCCAAACCTATCGTGCGCACTAATCTTATCTCAATAGCAGATGAGGTTTCTAGTCTAGCACCTAAGGTTGTAGGAAAAATCGACCTTGACGCTCCAAAAAAACAAGATGCACCAGAACCTGCAACTATTAGCACTACACCTAAGCCTCAAGAGGTTAAGCCCGAACCTACACAGGCCCCAGCTGTGGAGCAAGCCCCAAAACAACAACCTGAGATTGAATCTACGACTATCGAAAAACAAGTGAAATCCGTAGGTGAAGCGGCTGACAAGGTCGCACAACCCGTTAAAAAGCCAAATGTGTCAGAACAAAACAACAACAAACCACAGCAACAACAGAATGCTAAAAAGGTAAAACAACCTTCAAAGCCTATCGTTGCAAAACAGGCCGAGGACGTTATCACAGAAGCTACCCAATCACAAACTTACGACCAGCGTATGGCAGATCGTGAGGTTGAGGTATTCCGTGCTGGCTCTAACACTGGTGTCTCAGGACCAAAAGTACTAGGTAAGATTGACGTCAACCAATTCAAAAACAACGATCCACATGCAAAACGCGAAAAGCGCAAACGCATAACAAAGGATAAAGTCGATATCACCAAGAGTGCACCTGCAAACAATCCTAACAAAGGTGGTAACAGAAACGCACGCCCTAATCAAGGTGGTGGTCAAGGAGCAAACCAAGGAGCAAACCAAGGTGGCTACCAAAACCGCAATAACAATGGCGGACAGGGCCAAGGTGGCGGCCAAGGCGCAAACCAAAACCGCAATAACAATGGCGGTTTTGGTGGCGGTTCTGATTG